>NZ_JALCYX010000008.1:0-96776 GCF_022690695.1 Anaeromyxobacter sp. SG17 | reverse complement strand
GGGCGGCCCCCCCCCCCCCCCCCCCCGCGGGGGGGGGGGGGGGGGCCCCCCCCCCCCGGGGGGGGGGGGGGGGCGGGGGGGGGCGGGGGTGGTCGCGGCGCGGTGCGCCGCGAGGAAGCGAGGAGGGGTCATGTCCGCGGTGCTCGAGGTCTTGCAGGCGGTCGGCGTGTTCCTCGGCGGGATGGTGGCGCGGTTCGGGGTCTTCCTCGCCATGATCGCGCTCTTCGCGGTCCCTGCCGTGGTGCTGGCGCTCGCGATGCGCGCCATCGAGAGGCGGCGCGAGCGGCGGCTCGGGCTGCGCAGCGTGTCCGGCGTGCTGTTCCGCCCGGGCCTCGTCTACGCGCCCGGCCACACCTGGCTCCAGCCGCGCATCGGCGGGGCCCTCGAGCTCGGCATCGACGGCCTCGCGCAGCGCCTGCTCCCGGCGGTGTCCTCGGTGGACGTGCCGCGGGCAGGGACGCAGGTCGCGCGCGGCGAGACCATCGCGACGCTCTCGGGCGGAGGCCGCGAGGTGCGCGTCCGCGCGCCGATGCCGGGCGTCGTCGCGGGCGTGAACGCGGCGGTGGTGCGCGACCCCGCGCTCGTCAAGCGAGACGGCTACGGGCGCGGGTGGCTCGTCCGGATCTCCCCCGCGGATGGATCGTGGGCCTCGCTGCCGCGCGGCGAGGCTGCGGAGAGCTGGATGCGACGCGAGGCCGTGCGCTGGAACCGCTTCCTCGAGGACCAGCTCGGGTTCGCCGCGGCGGACGGAGGCGAGCTCGTCGCTCCTGCGCCGTGGCTCATCGGCGAGTCCGGCTGGCGCGCGCTCGCGACGGCCTTCCTCAGTGTGTGAGCTCCGCGATGGTGCGGCAATCAACCGCGGCCCGCATCTCTTTCGCGGACTCCCCGGGTAGGGTTCACGATCCGGAAATGGCGCGACACGGTGCCGCACGTCTCTTCGGTCAGGGCGTGCGGCTTCTTGTCACGCCGCTCGTCGCGCTCGGGGTGCTCGCCGCGGGCGCACTTTACGTGATTCTCCTGCCGGTATGCGGGATTGCCTCAACCGCGCAGGCGCTCGCCACCACCGGGTGGCGCCACCTCCGGGCGACGCCCCCGTTCAGGCCGCGCTCTCGGGTGATGCAGCGTTGATTGCAGTCAAGCCTCCCCCGCCGTCACGTCGCGTTTTGCGAGAATTGCGCAAAAGCCGGAGGAGGCGTGCGATCCCGGCGAGTTTTGCGTGAGGCGCGTCCGGGCGGGCGTTTGTCGAATGTTGCTGGGTTTACGCGTGTTTAAGCGCTGAAACCCGTTGGACATCCCCCCGGATTCCCTGGTAGGAATCGCTCGTCCGTTTCGTGCAACGGATTGAGACGACTCCCTCCAGGGTGGGGCCAATGAAGAGATTTCTGCTGCCGCTCCTCGTCGCTTTCGCCGCATCCCCGGCCTGGGCCGGAATCCCGGCGGAGTCCGAGGACTGTCTGGGCTGCCACAGCGACCCGGACCAGACGTACGACCTGCCGAGTGGCGAGAAGCTGTCGCTCTACGTGAACCAGGAAGCGTTCGCCAAGTCGGTGCACGGCGAGATGCTCCGGTGCACGGAATGTCACACCGACAAGACGAGCGACCACGCGACCGGCGAGCTCAAGTTCAAGACGCGCCGCGAGGTCACCCGCGCGTATTACGAGCAGTGCAAGGGCTGCCACTTCGCCAATTACACGAAGACGCTCGACGGCGTGCACTTCGCGGTGATGGCGAAGGGCAACGACAAGGCCGCCCTGTGCGTCGACTGCCACGGCGCTCACGACATCTCCCGGCCCGGGCAGCCTCGGGCGCGCATCTCGCAGATGTGCTCGGGCTGCCACGGCAAGGAGGCCGCCATCTACGCGCGGAGCGTGCACGGTCGCCTGGCCGGCTCGAGCTCCGACGTGCCGGTCTGCACCGACTGTCACCGCGCGCACGACACCACGGACCCGCGCGACGGCGCGCTCGCGGCGCGGACCCCGGAGATCTGCGGCCGCTGCCACACCGACGAGAAGCTCATGAAGCGGTACGGCCTCTCGACGAAGGTCGTCGACACCTACCTCGCCGACTTCCACGGCATGGCCGCGAGCCTGCAGCAGGGCAAGAAGAAGGGCCCGGGCGTGCGCCTCGCCGCCGTCTGCACCGACTGCCACGGCGTGCACGACATCGAGAAGTCCGACAGCCCGAACTCCTCCGTGATGGCGGCGAACCTCCAGAAGACCTGCGCGAAGTGCCACGAGGGGGCGAGCGAGAGCTTCCCGAAGGCGTGGCTCTCGCACTACGAGCCGACGCCCGAGAAGGCGCCGATCGTCTGGGCGGTGCAGCTCTTCTACAAGCTGATGATCCCGTTCATGGTGGGCGGGCTCGTGCTCCAGATCGCGCTGCACCTCTGGCGCGTCGTGGTGAATCGATGAGCAACTACATCGTCCGTTTCAGCCTCAAGCAGCGGATCGAGCACTTCGTCACGATGACGACCTTCGCGGCGCTGTGCCTCACCGGCCTGCCGCAGAAGTTCTACACGACGGGGTGGGCGCACACGTTCGTCGACCTGTTCGGCGGCATCGACAACACGCGCTGGATCCACCGCTTCTTCGGGGTCGTGCTGGCCCTCTCCACGATCGTGCACTTCGCGAGCGGCATCGCCGCGATCCTGTCGCGCAAGATCGGCTTCTCGATGGTCCCGACCAAGCGGGACTTCGAGGACGCGATCCAGCAGCTGCGCTACTACCTGGGGATGACGGATCAGCACCCTCAGTACGATCGCTTCACGTACAAGGAGAAGTTCGAGTACTGGGGCCTCGTCGCCGGAAACGTGATCATGGTCGTCACCGGGTTCATGCTCTTCTTCCCGGTGAAGGCCGCGACGCTCATCCCTGGCCAGATCATCCCGGCCGCGAAGGTGGCCCACTCGAACGAGGGCCTCATGGCCTTCTTCGTCATCACCGTCTGGCACATCTTCAACGCGCACCTCAACCCGGACGTCTTCCCGTTCGACGCGTCGATCTTCACCGGCAAGGTGAGCCGGGAGCGCTACGTGCACGAGCACCCGCTCGAGCTCGCGCGCCTCGAGGGCGGGCTGCCGCCGGACGCGCACGGGCACGCCGGGCACGGGGATGCGCCGCCGGGGCACGGTGGAAAGCGCGTCGTGGGCTGACATCCTGGCGCAAGCCATCTTCCACACCCTCGTCGCCTCGCTGTTCGTCGAGGCGCTGGTGCGGAGCTGGGGCGTGCGCGAACCTCGCCAGCGGATGGCCCTACGCCTCACGGCGCTGGGCTATCCGCTGGTCCTGTTTCCGGCGCTCGTCGCGCTCTTCCCCTCCCGCGGGGAGGAGGGGTTCCGGGAGGATCTCGCGCTCTTCGACGCGCGGAGCTGGGAGACGGTTCGGCTCCTCGGCGTCGGCCTGTTCTGGTGGTGGCTCGCGGCCTTCGCGGCCGCGGGGGCGGGGCTGTTCCTCATGGACCTCTGGCCGGTCCTGCGCGGCCGCGGCCGCCGCGCGCCGGCGGGCGAGCTGCCCGATCCCGCCAGCGCGGCCGTCCTCGCCGCCGAGCTCTCGCGCGCCGCGGCGGCGCTCGGCGTCAGGGAGCCGCCGCTCGTCTTCCTCGGCCGCGACCTGCCGGTGCTCTTCTGCACCGGCGTCCGGCGTCCGGCCCTCGTCGTCTCGGGCGGAACGCTCTCCCGGCTCGATCGCGACGAGCTCGCAGCCGCGCTCGCCCACGAGCTCGCTCACGTGGCGGGTCGCGACCCGCTCAAGAGCTGGATCCTCATGGGGCTCCGCGCGGTGATGTTCTGGAACCCGGCGTTCCAGGTGGTCTCTCGTGCGCTGGCGCGCGACGCGGAGTGGCTCGCGGACGAGCGCGGCGCCGCCGCGTGCGGCGACCGGCTGGCGCTCGCGAGCGGGCTCCTCAAGCTGCACCGCGCGACGGCCGGCGCGAGCGGGGTGCCGCGCTCGCTGCCCTTCGCCGCGGCGCTCGCCGAGCCGCTCGCGCGGGTCCGCTCACACGACATCGAGGTCCGGTGCCGGCGGCTGCTCGACGGTGCGCCCGCCCGGCTCCCGTACGCTGGCGTCCGCGTGGCGCTCGCGGGCGGCGCCCTCGCGGCCCTGCTGTTCTTCGTGATATGACCGAGCGTACGGCCATGGGCGCGGTGCGGGCGAGCGGCGCGGGCGCGGAGATCGCCCGGATGCTGGTGACGCTCGCGTACGTGCTGGCGGGGACCGCGGCGGCGATCGCCGGCCTCGGCGCGCTGCCGCGCCTGCTCGCAGGCGACACCGGGCCGCACCGGGCCGCGTCGATCCAGGAGGCGGAGCGCCGCCTCGGCGCGCGCATCCTCCTTCCCGGCTACTACCCCGAGCGCCTGGCCTGGCCGCCCACGGCGATCCACGTGGCGGGCGGGCGCCACGGCTCGGTGCGTCTCGCCTTCGCCGCGCGCGACGGGGGGACGGGCCTCGAGCTCGTCGCCGCCACGGACGCCGGCGTGGACATCGCGCCCGCGCTCCTCTCGGATCGCACGGTGCTCGGCGCCCGCCCCACCGCCGTGGGCGGGCACCCCGCGACGCTCGCGTCGGTGCTCGTCGAGGGCGTGCCGTGGCAGGAGCTGTCGTGGTCGGTGAACGGCCGCGCGGTGGTGCTCCGGACGCAGGGAGATCTCGACGAGCTCGTGCGGATCGCGCGGAGCCTGCACGGGGTGAGCGGGCGATGAGCACGACGAGCCACGCGGTCGGCGGGATCTCGCTGCGGACGCGGGTGTACCTGCTCATGGCGATCGGGATCTTCTTCCCGATCGTGCTCATGGCCGCCGCCGGCCTCTACTGGATGCGCGGCTTCGACGAACGGATCCTGTCGGGCCGCAACGCCGCGGCGACCGCGGTGGCCGCCCACTTCGACGAGGGGCTCACGTCCGACCTCGAGTCGCTGCAGCGGCTCGCCTCGGCGCTCTCGGCGGGGTTCGGCGACGCGGACCTCTCCGACGAGCGGCGCCTCGTCCGCACCGGCCACGAGTCCTTCCGGCACCGCGACACGATCTTCCTGCTCGACCGCGAGCAGAACGTGATCGCGGAGGAGCCGATCGGTGCGGTCACCGAGGTCCCGCTGGCCGCCCAGGCCCTGGTAGAGGAGGTGCTCGCGAGCGGCCGCCCGCGGCTGTCCGGGCTCGTCCTCGAGGCGCGCGGGCAGGTGATCCACGAGCTCGTCCCGGTGCGCAGCTGGAAGGGCGAGGTCGTCGGCGTCATGGGCGGGACCTTTCGCCCCGACCGGCGCGACTTCGGCCGCATGCTCGAGCACCTCCGCCGGGGCCGGACCGGCTTCGCGGATCTCCTCGACGCGGATGGCCAGGTGATCGCTTCGAGCGAGCGCGGGCGGGCGGGGCGGGCGGCCGGATGCAAGGCCGGGGTCCGCAAGCTCCTCGAGGCGCGCCGGACCACGTCGGTGAGCTGCAGGGAGTGCCACGAGGACGGGAGCACGCCCGCCACCAACGACGAGCTCATGACCTTCGCGCCGCTGGGGAGCGCGCCGTGGGCCGTCGTCGTGCGGCAGCCCATGGCCGAGGCGCTGCCGACCCAGGGCGCGGTGCCGTGGTACATCGTGGGCTTCGGGCTCTTCCTCCAGCTCGCGCTCGTGGGCACGTTCGCGTGGGGGGCCGCGCAGAGCGTCACGCGCCCGGTGGGCGTGCTCACCTTCGAGGCGGAGCGGATCGCCCGGGGCGAGCTCGGCTGGCCCATCCCGGATCTCGGCTCGGACGAGGTCGGCCGGCTCGGCCAGGCGCTGGAGCGGATGCGCGGGGCGCTGCGCGCGACGCTCGCGCAGGTGGCCGAGGTGAACGCGCAGCTCGAGCAGCGCGTGGAGGAGCGCACGCGCGAGCTGAACGACGCGCTCGGGCAGGTCCGCGAGCGCGACGCGGACCGTGGCCAGCTCCTGAGCAAGGTGATCACCGCGCAGGAGGACGAGCGGAAGCGGATCGCCCGGGAGCTGCACGACGAGACGACCCAGAGCCTCGCGGTGCTGGCCATGGGGCTCGAGGCCGCGCAGGACGCCATCCGCGCGGGAAAGACGCCGCGGCTCGACGAGGTGAAGGCGGTCGCGGTGCGCACGCTCGAGGACGTGCACAGGCTCATCCTCGACCTGCGGCCCTCCGTGCTCGACGACCTGGGTCTCTTCTCGGCCATCCGCTGGTACGCGGAGCGGAGCCTCGAGACGCGCGGGATCTCGGTCCGCTGCGAGTTCGGCGAGCTCGACCGCCGCCTGCCGCCCGAGCTGGAGACGGCGCTCTTCCGCATGTGCCAGGAGACGATGAGCAACGTCGCGCGCCACGCCCAGGCGACCGCGGTGCTCGTCCAGGTGGGCGTCGAGGGCGACCAGCTCCAGATCGAGATCGAGGACGACGGGCGCGGCTTCGACGTCGAGGCGGCGGCGCGGCGCGAGGGGCGCCGCCCGTGGGGGCTCCTCGGAATTCGTGAGCGAGCGGAGATCCTCGGGGGCTCGGCCCGGATAGACTCCGCGCCGGGGAAGGGGACGCGGGTGCAAGTGCGCGTCCCGCTGCCACCGGCCGAGCCGCCGCGGCCCGAGGGAGCGAAGGAAGGGCGGGGAGGAGTCGTCGCATGAGCAAGATCCGCGTCGTCATCGTGGACGACCACGCCATCCTGCGCGAGGGCATCCGCGCGCTCCTGCAGCTCCACCCGGACATCGAGGTGGTGGGCGAGGGCGCGAACGGGACGGAGGCCATCGCCGCGGTGGAGCGGCTCGATCCCGACGTCATCCTCATGGACATCGCCATGCCCGGGCTGGGAGGCATCGAGGCCGCGCTCGAGATCCACAAGCTCGGTCGGCGCACGCGGATCCTCATCCTGTCGCAGTACGAGGATCGCGAGTACGTCCGCAGGCTCCTCAAGGCCGGCGTCGCGGGCTACGTCCTCAAGAAGTCGGCCGGCTCCGAGCTCGCGAACGCGATCCGCGCCGTGAACCGCGGCGGCCTCGTGCTCGATCCCGAGGTGGCGCGCACCGCCATGGCGGACGCCGGGCAGGCGACGACCGGCGGCGCCGCCGATCCCTACGAGGCGCTCACCGACCGCGAGAAGCAGGTCCTGAAGCTCGTCGCCGAGGGACGCAGCAACAAGGAGGTCGCCGACGTGCTCGGCATCAGCGTGAAGACCGCCATGAGCCACCGCGAGCACGTCATGGAGAAGCTCGCCGTGCACAACCGGACCGAGCTCGTGCGCTTCGCGCTGAAGCGGGGCGTCATCCGGGTGGACGAGTGACCGGCGGCCGCGTGGCCTCCGGGCCCCTTGCGCTTCGCCCCGGAGCCTGACGGTCCAGGGCATCCGGAGCCGCGATCGCCCGGCTCCGTCGCCCGCAGCGCTCTGCGCCTCGCGTCACCTCAAGGAGAGGCGCGTCCGGAGTCACGCGCGCCGCCGTCGGCGCGCAGGGCCATCAGCCGTTCGCGGGGCGCTTGCCAGGATGGTGCGAGCCGCGCCGCCGCCTCGTACTCCCGGGCGGCGTCCGGCGGCGACTCGTCCTCGTACAGGAGGCCGAGGAAGTAGTGGGCGTCGGCGCTCTTCGGCTCCAGCTCGGCTGCCCTCCGCAGGACGGGCTCCGCGACGCCGCGCCTCCCCATCGCGAGCAGCACCTTCCCTGCGCCCACGTAGAAGGACGCGGTCCCTGGCTCGAGCGCGCTCGCGGCCTCGAACTGCTCGAGGGCGACGGGCAGCAGCTCCGGCGCGCGCTCCGAGACCGCGACCGTCATCAGCAGGTTCCCCAGTCGGTGAAACGCCCAGGCAGGACCGGTGGTCTCGAGGCGCCACGGGCCGACCTCGTGCACGATGCGCCGGCCGAGCGCGTGATCGGCGAGGTAGCGCGCGGTGGAGCGATAGCCCTCGAGCCGCTCGTCTCGCGTCCGCACCCCGTCGAGGAGCCGGGCCGCTTCATCCGGGTTGCCGAGCGCGATGAGCAGGCGCGCGCGCTCGACGAGGATGCCGGGCTCCGCAACGGCCTGCAGCTGCTGGAGGTGGTCCCGGGCGGCCTCGGGATCGCCGCGCAGCCAGGCCGCGCGTGCAGCGCGCAGCCGTCCCTCCGGGCCGTCGAGCCGCGCCGCCGCCGACGCTCCGACCACGGGCGGAAGGGTCGCGCGCTGGAACGAGCGGAGCGAGCGATCGTTGTCCTCGTCGGTCGAGGCGTACATCGCGCGCGGCGCGGCGAACTCGAGCAGCGGGAGGTCGTCCGTGTTCAGGGACGCGCCCTCCGCGAAGCGGCGCGTGTCGTCCTCGGAGAGCACGAACTGCTGCAGCACGTCCTCGGGATCGCCCCAGTACCGCGCCAGATCGGCGCGCGCGCCCGGCGATTGGGCGATCCGGCGCGCCGCCGCGTCCAGGTCGACCCGGAGCGGCTTCTTCCCGCCCACGAGCAGGTAGTCGCCTGCGCCGCCGCGCCACACGGTGACGTCCGGGAACACCTCCCGGAACGTCCGGACCACCATGCGGATCTCGCTCGGGAAGATCGCGTACGACTGGAGCCACTGCACCATGACGCCGTCTTCCGAGAGGTGCTCCCGTGCGACGCGGTAGAACTCGCGGGTGAAGAGGTTCGCCACCCCGGCGATCCACGGGTTCGAGGGCTCCGAGACGATGAGGTCGTAGGGCTGCGCCGCGGCGGCGAGGATGTGTCGCCCGTCTCCGGCGATCACCCGGAGCCGCGCATCGCCGAGCACGTCGTGGTTCTCGCGCGCGAACAGCCTCGCGGCGTCGACGACCGCCGGCTCGAGCTCCGCGACGTCGATGGCGCGGAGCGGGTACTGCGCGAGCGCGCCGGCCGTGATGCCGCTGCCGAGCCCGATCACGAGCGCGCGGCTCGCGTCGGGCGCGAGCAGCGCGGGGAGGTGACCCAGCAGGAGCTGGGTCCTCATGTCGAGACCGTTCGTGCTCGCGTCGGTCTTGCCGTCCACCGAGAGGAACAGGTGCTCGCCGGTGCGCGTGACCGAGACGGTCGTGGTCAACCCCTCGGCATAGAACAGGAGCTCCTTGGAGGCGGACTTCTCGCGAGGCGACTGCGCCCCTGCGTCCTTGCCCAGGTGGCGGGCGGCGTAGATCGACACGCCGCTCGTCATGAGGAGCCGGTCCCAGCGCGGCACGGCGAACACGGCGATCGCGAACGCCGAGGCGGCCGCGAGCGCGGCCAGCGATCTCCTCGGCCGCGCGTCCAGGGCGAGCAGGAGCCCGAGGCCCGCGGCCAGGTTCGCGGCCGCGGCGGCCACCACCGTGCCGTGGATCCCGATCTGCGGCACGAGCACGAACCCGGCGCCGACCGAGCCGACGATGGTCCCGATGGTGTTCGCCCCGTAGACGCGCCCGACGTCGTCTCCCACGCTCGAGATCCCGCGCGTCAGCCCCGCGAGCACGAGCGGGAACGTCGCGCCGATCGCGGCGGAGGGCACGATCATGACGAGGAAGCTCGCGCCGAACTGCGCGAGCAAGGCGCTCTCGTGCGAGAGCCCCAGCCGCCCGAGGATCTGGAGGACGATCTGCGGCAGCATCCCGAGCACCGGGAGCGTCGCGACGGCCAGCGCCGCGACCGCGCACTCGAGGACGCCGAACGCGGTGAGCCGGAGACGCCACCGCCGGAGCGCCTGCGAGGCGGCGAACGCGCCGCCGGCGAGCCCGACGAGGAAGGTGGCGAGCATCGCGGTGAACGCATAGGTCGAGCTTCCGACCGCGAGGCAGAGGGCCCGCGTCCAGGCGACCTCGTACGCCATGGACGCCGCCCCGGAGATCCCGATGGCCGCGAGCGCGACCCGAGCGGCCCTGGGGGACGGGGAGTGCTCGTCCCCGGCGGCCGGAGGCGCCTCCGCCTGCGATGGCGCCTCGGACGGCGCCGGCGCAGGAGGGCGACCGCGACCGGTGCGCTCGAGCAGCAAGGCGGCGATCCCGACGCCCAGGTTGAGCGCCACGCCGATCCAGACCGTCGCGCGCAGGCCGAAGGAGGGGAGGAGGGCGAACCCCGTGGCGACCACCCCGAGCACGGCGCCCATCGTGTTCACGGCATAGAGGAGGCCGACGCGGGATCCCGTCGTGCCGGACCGATCGACCACCGCCCGGCTCAGGAACGGCAGGGTGGCGCCCATGACGGCGGTGGCGGGCACGAGCAGCAGGGCGGAGAGCGAGAACTGGAGCAGCGTCGCGCCGACCGCGCCGGGCTCCAGGATCCGGTGCGCGGCGATGTAGGCGGCGTCCGCCCCAGCGAACAGGAGCGGCGTGGTGAGGCAGTAGAGGCCGATGACGATCTCGGCGAGCCCGTAGACGAGCAGCGGCCTCCGCGAGCCGTCCGCGCGCTTCCCGAGGAGCAGGCTGCCGAGGGCGAGGCCGCCCATGTAGGCGGCGAGCACGGTCGTCACCGCGAAGACCGTGTGGCCGAACGTGAGGGAGAGGAGCCGGAACCAGACAACCTCGTACAGCAGCGCGGCGGCGCCGGAGGCGAAGAAGCACGCCGCCGCGACGCCCGTGGAGAGTCGTGTCTTCATTCCTGTCCCTCTGTCCGAAACGAAACGTCTAGGAACGCCTCCGCGCCCGTCTTTGTCAACCGTCGGGAAGCGCGCGCCGTTCCGCGCTCGGCACTGGAGGTGCGCGGCCGCGCCGGCGTCTCGCCGCGGAGGCCGTGCGGTGGCGCTCCTCGGAAGCGGGCGAGCGTGCGTGCCCGCCGCGGTGCGCGGTATCATTGCGCTCCCTTCGAGCCAACGGGAGCGGCATGATCTCCGGGAAGCGCGTGTGCGTCGTGATGCCGGCCTACAACGCCGCGAAGACGTTGCGGCGCACGGTCGACGAGCTCGATCGCACGGTGGTGGACGACGTCATCCTCGTCGACGACGCGAGCCCGGACGAGACCGTGGCCGTCGCTCGCGAGCTCGGGCTCCATCACGTGGTGCACCCGCAGAACCGCGGGTACGGCGGCAACCAGAAGACGTGCTACGCGGAGGCGCTGGCGCGCGGCGCCGAGATCGTGGTGATGCTCCACCCCGACTACCAGTATTCGCCCGCGCTGGTCCCGGCGATGGCGGCGATGGTGGCCAGCGGGCACTTCGACTGCGTCCTCGGCTCCCGCATCCTGGGCGTCGGTGCGCTGCGCGGCGGCATGCCCCTGTGGAAGTACGTGGCGAACCGCTTCCTGACGTTCGTCGAGAACGTGCTGCTCGGCTACAAGCTCGCCGAGTACCACACCGGCTATCGCGCGTTCTCGCGCGAGCTCCTCGAGGCGCTGCCGCTGGAGGAGAACTCCGACGACTTCGTGTTCGACAACCAGTTCCTGGCGCAGGCGCTCTGGTTCGGGTTCGACATCGGCGAGATCTCGTGCCCGGCGCGCTACTTCGAGGAAGCCTCCTCCATCAACTTCCGGAGGAGCGTGAAGTACGGCTTCGGCGTGCTCGGCACGGCCATCGAGTTTCGCCTCGCGAAGATGGGGCTGCGCAGGTCCGCGCGGCTGTCGGACACGGGTCGCAAGCTCGCCGTCACTCAGGCCCCCGCGGTGTCCCGCGGCGGCGCCGCGTGAGGGCTTCCGCCGCCGTTCCGGGACGGAGCGCGGGCGCTGCGCGCGGGGAGTGACTCCGGCTCGAAGGTCGGTGTCCACTCGAGCGCCGGCGCATCACTGAGATCGACACGCGCGAGCCGGGGGACGACGCTCGACGCGGCGCGCGAGCTCCCGCGCCGCAGCGAGCCTATCTCGGCCCGAGCGGCACGCCCGCCGCGATCGTCGCGAAGAAGGTCGCACCCCCGACCTCCTGGCCGAGCGCGTGGCTGCGCGCCAGGTCGGCCACGCCGGTGAGAGAGAAGTCGATCGTCTCGATGAACCGGTGCCGCACGGACCAGAGCACGCCGATGCGTGCCCCCGCGGCAGGCAGCAGCGTCGCCGTCGAGCTCTCCACGACGTCGATCCCGGCGAGCCCGAGGGCGACCACCTCGACGCCTTCCTGAACGGGAAAGCCCTTCCCGATCCCGAGGAGCCCGAGGCTCCTCGCCTGGCCGCCGCCGACCCGGTCGAAGCTGTGCGACAGGACCATGTGCTCCTGGCGCGAGAGGAGGCGCACCGCGGGTCCGAACCCCGACCCGCCGGCGAAGCCGACCTCGAGCACGCGCCGGAGGGGTACGTCGATGGGGCTCGTCGTTTCGGCGCTCGCGACCCCCGCGATCCTCGCGGCCGGCGCCGTGCGCGTCGGTCCCGGCGACGTCGCGGCGACGCGGGTCGTCGCAGGCGCGGTCGCCGGGCCGCGCGAGGCCGCGGTCGTCGCGCTCGCCGGTGCAGCGCTCGCGGCCATCCCTGCAGCAGCGCCAGCCGGCGTTCCGGAGCTGGCGCGTGCGCCCACGACCGCCGGCGTGTCCACTGCGGGTTGCGCCACGAGCGGCTTCTCCGCGGCGGGGGGTAGGGCGTGGCATCCCCGGCACGTGAGCGGCCCCGCCTGCTGCTCCTTGTGGCACCCCCGGCAGCGCTCGTGCGCGAGCTTCGGGGTGAACTCGATCTTCTGGATCGGTCCCTCGCCGTGGCAGCTCACGCAGTGCGCCCTGCGCGCGAGGTGCGCGGGGTGGTCCACGGTGACCGTCCCGAAGGTGCGCGTCTTCAGCGCGACCTGCTGCGGCGCCGGCGGGAGCGCCTGCTCCGCGAGCTCGGGCACGAGCCGGGGTCCGGCGCCGAGCATCGCGACCCGCTGGGCGTCCGTGGGCGTGTCGAGCGCCGCGGCGGCGCCGACCGAGAGGAGCGCCGCGAGCGCGATGAAGAGCAGCCCCCTGGGCATGGCGCGGCAAGGTACACGAACGTGCGGACCGAGACGAGAGAGCGGCCGCCGCGCCGGATCGTACTCAAACGCAGCGCCTCGCGAACGTCCGGCGATCGCGGGACGGGCCGCGGCGCGCAGAGAAAAGCGACCTCAGGTGCGCGGCCGGGAGCCGTCGTCGCCGCGCGCTCGCGCGGCGCGGCGTGCCCGTCGACGAGCGTGGCGCCGCGTGCCGCCCCGGCGGACGGCACGCGGCGCTCGCCTCAATGACAGTTGAAGCAGGACGCGTCCCACGCAGGAGTCACGTCCACGGCGCCGTTCAAGTGCAAGGCCGGGTTCGTGATGGCCGTGCCGGTCGCGTTGGCGTCCGAGTGACACAGGTCGCAGTTGCTGCCGCCCCCGTGGGCACCGAGGTGCCACGAGCCCGTCTGCGGTGGGTTCCCGTGGCACGACCCGCACGTCGCCGGCCCGTCGCTCCAGCGCGGCGCCGCTCGCTTCCCGGCGTAAGCCACGCTGTAGTTGCCGTCGAAGAAGAAGTACGTGAAGGTGCCGGAGTAGTTGCCGTGACAGTACGTCGCGGCGCAGGTGCCGGCCGTGCGGTCCCAGCTCGGAGCGGCGCCGCCGGTCCGCGCCAGCCCGCCCCAGGTCACCGTCACCGTGGAGCCGTCCATGTGACCCGCGTCGAGCGCGTCGACGGGCTTCACGTGACACTCCGTGCACGCGTAGGCAGCCGCCGTGGCGTTCGCGGTCACGTGCGCCGTGTGCGCCCCCACGCGAAGCGCGTCGGTCTCGTGTCCCCAGGTGCCGGAGGGCGGGGCGCCGGTCGTGTCCGCGACGCCGCCGTGGCACATGAGGCAGCTCGTGCGCCAGGCGGCGCCGTGGCACGTCGCGCACGACGTCGTGGCGGAGCCGCCCACGCCGTCGAGGGTCGTCCCGTGGCAGCCCTGGCAGCCCGCGATCCCGGCGTTCGCCGAGTACGCGTGGAAGCCCGCGCTCGCGGTGTCCATCCATCCGGCCGGGTGGCCGCCCGACGCCTGCACGAGGCCGTCGAGGTGCTTGCCGCCGGCCGCGGGCGCGATCACGGTCCCGGTCGCGTCCATCGTGTCCGGGTGGCAGGAGGTGCAGCGCGTGAGATCGGCCGTGGCGGTCGGGTGCGGCGACGGCGGCGGCAGGCCGTGGCAGGTGCCGCACGCGGCCTCGCCGAGGCCGACGCGGGTCCAGATGGGCGCGGTCTTCGTGCCGCCGCCCATCGTCCCTCCGTGACAGTAGACGCTGGAGCAGGTCGCGGTCGCGCGGTCCCAGGACGGCGCCGCGTTCCGTGCCGTGGCGACGCCGCTGAACGTCAGCTCCGCCGTCCCGCCGTCCACGTGGCCGCCCGCGAGCGCGTCGGCAGGCTTCACGTGGCAGACGCCGCAGTCGTAGGCGGGCGCGATGGCGCTCCCGGCGCCGTGGATGGTGTGCGCGCCCACCCGGACGGTGTCGGCCGCGTTCCCCCACGTCGCCTTCGGCGGCGCGCCCGACGCGGTCTCCGTCCCGCCGTGGCACATGACGCAGTTCGCCTTCCAGCTCGCGATGCCGGCGGGCAGCCCGACGTCGTGGCACGTCGCGCACGCCGAGCGCGCGGCGCCACCGGCGAGGTCGGCGCCGTGGCAGTCCTGGCACACGCCGAGCCCGGCGTTCGCCTGGAACGCGTGGAACCCCGGGCTCGCCTGATCGACCCAGGCCGCATCGTGCGCCACCAGCGCGACGGTGCCGCCGAGGTGGTTCCCGAGCGTGTGGCAGCGCTCGCAGTCGGTCCGGGTCGCGTTCGCGGCCACCGCGGGGTGACCGGCGGGGAGCGACGTCGTCGCGTGGCAGTCGACGCAGGCGAGCGGGCCGGGCGCGTCCCAGGCCACGGACTTCGCCGGCCCGCCCTTCGGGAAGTGGCAGGCGACCGTGCAGGTCGTGGCGGTCGTCGCGGTGTGCGGCGCGATGGTGCCGCCCGCGGTCGTGGTGCCCCCCGGGAACGTGTAAGGCACCTCGAACCCGAACGTCGCGCCCGTCGGGTGACAGGTCGAGCACGCGAACATGTTGAGGTGTCGCGCGTGGACGCCCGTCTCGGGGCAGTTCGTGCCCGACGAGAGCGCGGACGCGTGGGCCGCCCGCGGGCGGAGCGCCGAGGCCGACGTCGGCTCGGGCGTGGCCGGCGACCCGCCCCGGCCGCACGCGCCGAGCGCGACGAGCGCCGCCGCCGCGAACGCGAGACCCCGCGCTGAACGGAACTCGTCCCACCCACGCCTGCGCTTCATGGCGGCCCCTTCGTGGCGCTCCGGAAGCCCTCTCCCGACACGGCTCGGCATCGCGTCCACCCTCGGCATCGGCGTCACCATGTCTCGCTCCCGTGGCAGCTCAGGCTGGAGCACGACCGCGTCGAGGCGTTCCAGGTCCCGGTCACGGAGCGGCCGCTGTACGTCCCGCCGAGCTTCACGTTGTCCGCGCCGTTCACGTGGAGCGTCCTGTCCACGAACCCGTTCGACGCGTTCACCACCGCGTTGTGGCAGTTCGTGCAGGGCACGCTCCTGCTCTGGTGCGTCGAGTGCCGGCCGGTGCTCGGCGGGTTGCCGTGGCAGGACGTGCAGCCGACCTGCGTCGTGCTCGTCCACGCCACGGTCGCGCCCGAGCCGGAGTTCACGCCGCCCGAGAAGCGGCCGTGGCAGTACGTCGAGGCGCAGGTCGCGCTCGTCGCGCTCGTCCGTGTGTAGGTCGCCGGCGCGCCGCCCGTCTTGGCGAGCGTGCCGAGGACGACCTCGGCGATCCCGTTGCCGTCCACGTGGGCGGTGTCGGTCCTGACGCTGGTGGTCCGCGCCGGGTGACACTGCACGCAGCCGAGCGGCGCGGCGATGGTCGTGGTCGCGTGCGCCTCGTGGACGCCCACGCTCACGTTCGTCGTGACGGTCCGGCCCTGGATGTCCACGGGCGGGTTCTGGCGGCCGCTCGTCGTGCTGCCGTGGCAGAACGTGCAGTTCGTGTCCCAGCTCGCGAAGCCGGCGCTCGTGTGGCAGCTCCCGCACGACGTGGTGGCGCCGAGGTCCCCGTGGCAGCTCTTGCAGCCCGCGAGGCCGGTGAGGTTCGCCTGGTACCCGTGCTGCGTCTTGTCCGACCAGCCGGGCGCGTGCGGCGAGGCCTGCGCCTCGACGACCCCGTTCACGTGCGTCGCGAGGTTGACGCTCGTCTGCGTGTAGCCGTCGTGGCAGCTCCCGCAGGCTGTGTTCGCGCTGTGCGGCGCCGGGGGCGGCGCGCCATGGCAGGTGCCGCAGGCGGCCTGCGTCCCGTTCACCGTGGTCCACGACGGCGCGTTGAGCAGGTCCCCGCCCACGAACTGCCCATGGCAGTAGCTCGAGGAGCAGGTGGCCGTGACCGGATCCCAGGCGGGAGCCGCGCCTCCTGTCTTGGCGAGCGTGCCGAAGGCGAGCTGCACCGCGGCGTCGGCGTGGCTCATCGCCGTCGGGACCACGTGGCACTCGGAGCAGGCGATCGGGTTCGAGTAAGCGCCGCCGGCGAGGTGCTGCTGGTGGGCGCCGACCGCGAGGGACGTCGTGAGCGTCTCGCCATTCGTGCCCACCGGCGGAGCCGCGTTCTGCGCGGAGCCGTGGCACGACGTGCAGGAGAGCGGGACCACGTCGAGCGTCCCGTTCACGTGCGTCGCGAGGTTCACGGTCGTGGCCGTGTAGCCGGTGTGGCAGTTGCCGCAGCTCGGGTTCGAGCTGTGCGGCGCGGGCGGCGGCGCGCCGTGGCAGGCGCCGCACGCGGCCTGCGTGCCGTCCACCGCAGTCCACAGGGGCGTGGTGTTCGAGCCGCCTGCCGCGAGCGTCGCGCCGTGGCAGTAGTTCGTGCAGGTGAGGGCCGTCGTGTCGAACGACGCCCCCGCGCCACCGGCCGACGCGAGCGGACCCCAGGCGAGCTGGGCCACGCCGTCCTTGTGGTTCATGCCCGTCGGCACCACGTGGCACTCGGCGCAGGCGACCGGGTTCGAGATCGCGCTACCCGCGAGGTGCTGCTGGTGCGCGCCCACAGCGCGCGTCGTGGTGAGCGTCTCGCCTGCCGTGCCCTGCGGCGGCGCGGCGTTGGTGCCGTTGCCGTGGCAGGAGTTGCAGGCCATGGCGCTGATCTCGACCGTGCCGTTCACGTGCTGCGCGAGGTTCACGCTCGTCGCGGTGTAGCCCTCGTGGCAGCCGCCGCAGCTCGTGTTCTGGGTGTGCGGCAGGGGCGGTGGCGCGCCGTGGCAGGTCCCGCAGGCGGCCTCGGCCGCGCCGCCGGTCCAGGTGGGCGCGTGGTTCGTCCCGCCCGCGCCGAGGGTGGCGCCGTGGCAGTAGGTGGACGCGCAGGAGACGGCGACCGGGTCGAACAGCGGCGCGGCGCCCTGGAGCGTCGCGCGGCCGCCGAAGGCGAGCAGCACGGTGCCGTTCGCGTGGTCCATCGCCGCCGGGACGGGGTGGCACTCGGAGCAGGCCGCCGGGCCCGCGAGCGTGCCGGCCGCCGGGCTCACGTGCGCGAGGTGCGCGCCCACGGCGCGGGTGGTGGGCTCCGTCTCACCGCGCGTCCCGAACGGCGGCGCCGATTTCACGTTCGCGTCCGCGCCGGCGGGCGCCTGCCGCGCCTGATCGCCGTGGCAGGTCTGGCACCCGTAGGTGCCGACCCCGCCGCCGCCGACCTGGACGTAGCCGTCGTTGTGCGTGCCGTCCGGCACGACCTGGTTGCTCGCGTCGACCGTCGTCGGGTGGCAGCCGTAGCAGTTCGAGTCCGCGGGGTGCGCGCCGCCCTTCCGCGTGGCCGTCGGCGGGAAGCCGTGGCAGCTCTGGCAGCCCTGGCCGGAGATGTCGAGCGTGCCGTTGTTGTGCGTGGCGGTGAGGACGCCGGACGCCAGCATGCTGGGGTGGCAGCTCTGGCAGGCGGTGTCCTGCGGGTGCGGCGCCGCGGGCGGGAAGCCGTGGCAGTTGGCGCAGTTCGGCGTCACCGGGGAAGGCGTGCCCCAGCGCTGGTAGCCGTGGCAGCCCGTGCTCGAGCAGGTGCGCGTGGTGCGGTCGTAGAACGCGAACGGCACGTCGGCGACGTTGTTCATGTGCGTCGCCGAGTTCGTCGTGGTGGTCGAGTAGCCCGTCCCGTGGCAGCGGCTGCACGCGTACTCGCTGTGCTCGAAGTGCTCGCCCGACGCCGGTGGCACGCCGTGACACTGGTTGCAGCTCTGCCGCGCGGCCTGGCCGGTGCGGCCCCAGTACTCGCTCCCGTGGCAGCCGATGTTGCTGCAGGTGCGGCGGGTGGGATCCCAGCCCGAGAGCGTCACGTCCTGACGCGCGTTGCGGTGGAGGACGGGGTTCTCGCTCGTCGTCGTGTAGCCCGCGTGGCACCGGTCGCAGGTGATGCGCTCGTGCAGGTGCTCGAGGTGCTCACCGGTCATCGGCGGGATGTCGTGGCAGCTGTTGCAGCCGCTCGGGAAGTCCGAGACGCCGTTCACGTGCGTCGCCTTGCGGACGCTCGTCGACGTGTAGCCCGGGTGGCAGCGGATGCAGTCGGCGTCCTGCGGGTGAGGGGCCGGCGGCGGCGCCCCGTGGCAGGTCGTGCAGGTGACCGGAGCCGGATTCGTCCAGGTCGGGCTGTGGTCCGTGCCACCGCGGCCGAGCGTCGAGCCGTGGCAGTAGGTGTTGGAGCAGGTCTGGCCGTCGAACGTGGGCGTGGCCCCGTCCATCGTGGCGAGGCTGCCGAAGGTGACCTGCGAGACGCCGTTCGCGTGGTCGAAGGTGGTCGGGACCGCGTGGCAGTAGCGGCACTTGTTGGGGATGGAGAGCCCGTTCCCGCGGTTCACGTGCGCCTGGTGCTGGCCGACCGAGCGCGACGCGGAATCCGTCTCGCCGCGCGAGCCGTACGGCGGCGCCGCGATGGCGAGCGGGTCCGCCTGCATGACGAGCACGCGCGAGTTGTCGCCGTGGCAGGAGGAGCAGGTGAGGTTCTCGGCCTCCACGAGGCCGTTGATGTGCTTCGCGAGGTTGACGCTGGTGATCGTGTAGCCCGGGTGGCAGTTGTCGCAGATCTGCGTGCGCGGGTGCGGGGGCGGCGGAGGCGTGAGGTGGCAGGTGCCGCAGGCGGTCTGGGCCGCGCCGCCCGTCCAAACCGGCGCCTGGTTCGTGCCGCCGCCGCGGAGGAGCGCGCCGTGGCACCAGGTGGAGGAGCAGGCGAGAGTCTGCGGGTCCCAGATCGGCGCCGCGCCGTCGGTCCGGGAGAGGGTGCCGAAGGTGATCTCCGGTGTGCCGTTGGCGTGGTCCATCGAGGCCGGCACGACGTGGCACTCCGCGCAGTCCATCGGGCCGCGGAGCGGGCCGCCCGCGAGGTGCTTCTGGTGCGCGCCGACCGCCCGCTGCGTCTCGAGCGTCTCCCCGTGGGTGCCGGCGGGTGGCGCCGCGTTGGTCGCGGAGCCGTGGCAGGAGTTGCAGGAGAGCGCCACCTCGACGGTGCCGTTCACGTGCGTCGCGAGGGCGACGGAGCTCGCCGTGTAGCCGGAATGGCAGCCCTCGCAGGCCGCGTTCTGAGGGTGGGGCGCGGGAGGCGGCGCCCCGTGGCAGGTCCCGCAGGCCGCCTGCGTCCCGTTCACCGTCGTCCAGGCGGGTGCGTTGAGCGGATTACCACCCACGAACTGGCCGTGGCAGTACGTCGAGGAGCAGGTGGCCGTCGCGCGATCCCACTGCGGGATTGCGCCGTTTCTCGACGCGAGCGCACCCCAGGCGAGTCCCACCCCGCCGTCGGCGTGATCCATCGCCGCCGGCACGAGGTGGCACTCCCCGCAGGCAATCGGGTTCGAGACGACCCCGCCGGCGAGGTGCTGCTGGTGGGCGCCCACCGCGAGGTCCGTGGTGGCCGTCTCTCCGCGCGTGCCGTAAGGCGGCGCAGCGTTCTGCACCGAGCCGTGGCACGAGGTGCAGGTCATGCTCTTCACGTCGAGCGCGCCGTTGAGGTGCGTCGCGAGGTTGACCGACGTCGCGGTGTAGCCGACGTGGCAGAGCTCGCACGCGGGGTTCTGCGTGTGCGGCGCCGGCGGGGGCGCGCCGTGGCAGCTGCCGCAGGTGACCTGCGTGCCGTCCACCTTGGTCCAGAGCGGCGTCGTGCTCGCGCCGCCGGCGGCGAGCGTCTGGCCGTGGCAGTAGTTGGCGCAGGTGAGGGCCACCGGGTCGAAGCCCGGGACCGCGCCGCGCGCCGAGGCGAGCGGGCCCCAGGCGAGCTGCACCGGCCCGTCGGCGTGGCTCGTCGTGGTGGGGACGACGTGGCACTCCGTGCAGGCGAGCGGGTTGGAGATGGCGCTGCCGGCGAGGTGCGTCTGGTGCGCGCCCACCGCGCGCTGCGAGGTGAGCGTCTCGCCGCGGGTGCCGCGCGGCGGGGCCGCGTTCGCGGCGGAGCCGTGGCAGGAGGTGCAGGTGACGGTCGCGTCGATCTTTCCGTCCACGTGGAGGGCCGCGTTCACCGTCGCCGCCCCGTAACCGCTGTGGCACTCGCCGCAGGCGGGGTTCTGCACGTGCGGCGGGGGCGGCGGCGCACCGTGGCACGCCGAGCACGCGCGCTGCGAGCCGTCGGTGACCGTCCAGATGGGAGTGCGGCTCGCGCCGCCGGCGAGCGTCGCGCCGTGGCAGTAGGTGTTGGAGCAGGTCGCCTGCGCGCGGTCCCACGTGGGCGTCAGGATCACGCCCTGCACGGCGAGGCCGGTGAACGCAACGGTCGCCGTGGTCGCGTCCGCGTGGCCCGCGGAGAGCGCATCCGCGGGGACGGGGTGGCAGATCGCGCAGCCCACCGGGCCCGCGAGCGCGTGCGCCGCGGCGACGTGAGAGGTGTGCGTCCCGATGCGGACCGCGTCCGAGGCATTCCCCCACGTCGTCTTCGGCGGCGCGCCGGTCGTCCCGTCCGTGCCGCCGTGACACAGCGTGCAGGTCGTCTTCCATGAAGCGCCATGGCACTGCGCGCAGGACACCGTGACCGAGCCGCCGACGCCGTCCAGGTTCGCCCCGTGGCAGGGCTTGCAGCTCGCGAGGTCGCGGTTGGCGGAGGCGGCGTGGAACTCGGGGCTGGCCTGGTCCATCCAGGTGACGCCGTGACCATCCGGCGAGCGGGTGCCGCACGGGTGGCAGGCCTCGCAGGTGAAGCCCTTCGAGGCGTAGAGCTCGTGGGCGGGCGATCCCGCGCGGGCGACGAGCGCCGCGGACTGGGCGCGCGGCGCCGCGCGGTCCGCGGGGCGCTGTGCGCCGGAGTCGCCGCAGGCAACGGAGAGGAGGAGCGTGAGGGCCGCCGCGAGCGGCGGGAGCGAACGAGGCGCGCGTGCGCGGCCGGAGGGCTGGCGCAGCGCGGGGCGCGACGCGCGAGTGCGTCGGGTCGTGTCGGGCACGGCGACCTCTCCCTCACGCGCCGGGGGAGATCTCGGCGTCGTGAAACTGACCACACGTGGAAAGGGCGACCTTAGTGAACGGAAGTACACCGAGAGTTGACCGCCATCACACGACCAGTGCGGCGATGCGTCGCAGCGCCCCGGGGGCGCGACTCTCGAGAGCGTGGATCGGTCCTTCGCGTGGCACTCGTTGCAGCGCCATGGTTGAACTCGCCGTTCGCCATCTCCATGCCGGCGGCGGCGTCGATGCCCCGCAGGTCGCGACGCCGCCGCCGTCCAACGAGCACGGAACAGGGAACGGCCACGGCGAGCGCGACGAGCGCGCCCGCGGGTTCTTTCGAAACGCATCGCTAGGGTCCCCCAGGCTCAGCGCAGAAGTGGCCCCGCGCGCGGGGACGAAGCCGGCGAACAGGTGCACGCCGCACCGCTGGCCCCGCAGCGCAGGTGGCGGAAGTCTGGCGTTCCCGCGCCGCTTGACGCTGCGGAGAGGCCCACGCGATAACGGCCGCGTCCCAGGGGGCGGACGGGAGCGCGATGAATCTGAATCTGGGTGAGGCCGCGGCCGCGACGGAGCGCCTCCTCGGCGCGTCGCGGCGAGTGATTCTCGCGGCGGCGGGCGTGGTCGTGTTCGCGCTCGGTATCTCGCTGCTCTCCGCGCACCGCGACCTCGACTACATCGTCTGGGCCTCTCACTACGTCGCGGAGGGACGCTGGAACGTCTACCAGGCCGTCTACGACGGCCCCGCGCGACCGTTCATCGAGGGGTTCACGTATCCGCCGCTCGCGTACCTGTGGTTCGGCGCGATCGTGGCGGTGGGAAAGCTGTTCGGGCTCTACGGCTACGCGCCCTGGCTCGTGCCGCAGCCGCTCACCGCCGCCGAGTACCTGCTGCCGAGGCTGAGCTACGTGCCGGCGCTCCTCCTCGTCGCGTGGACCGCGCGCCGCTTCTGGGAGCAGTTCCTCCGAAAGGACGGGGAGGACCTGGGAGGCCACGCGTTCCTCGCGGCCCTCACCTCGCCCATCCTGCTCTTCGTCGGGTTCGTGTTCGGGCAGTTCGACCTCCTGCCTTCGGCCGCGACCTTCCTCGGCGCCTACCTCGTCGCGACGCGCCGTCCCTTCGTTGGCGTGCTCGCCCTGTTCGTGGGCATCTGGCTCAAGAACTTCCCGGTCGTCTTCCTCGTCGTCCTCCTGCCGGTGCTCGTGACCGAGTTCGGCTGGCGGCGCGCGCTCGCCCCGCTCGCCGCGGGCGCCGCGGTGAGCGCCGCCATCGTGGCGGCCTTCTGGAGCCCGGGGTTCCGGGAGGGGTATCTCGCGTTCCGCAACCACGGGTACGACGCGATCTTCTGGGACGGCCCGGTGCGCACGACGCTGACGGAGTGGCTGCTCGCCGGGCTCCTCGTCGCGAGCATCTGGATGAGCCTCTTCCGCGGGCTCGCGCTCTGGCAGAAGGTCGCACTCCTGTACGCCGGCAGCGTGGTGTTCCTGCTCGCGCCGCGCTACTGGTTCCCCCAGTACATGGCGTGGGCCGCGCCGGCGCTCGTCCTGTTCGTGCTGGTGGCGCTGCGGCACCGCTCCGCCTTCTTCCCGCTCGCCTACGCCGGCCTGAACGCGCTCTACCTCGCCGCGACGTTCGTGCTCTTCCCGGACAACGTCGACACGAACATGTTCCGCGCGCTCGCTCCCGCCGTGCCCGGGCTCACGGCGAGGCTCCACCTCGAGGCGCTCGCGGGGCCGCTCTGGACCGCGATCGCGGTGCTGCTGCTCGCCCTCACCGGGTTCTTCGCCGCCGACGTGGCGCTCGACGATCGCCCGGGCCGCCGCCCCGAGCCGGTGCGCCCGCTTCCGCCGAAGCTCCAGCTCACGGCAGTGGCGGTCGCTTCCATCGCGCTCGTGGCGCTGTACGTCGCCGCCCACGTGGCGAACGTGTTCGCGCCGGTCGCGGGCTGAGCCGCCGGCGTGCCGCCGGTCGCCGGGGGACGTCGCTCGTCCGCTAGGGCCTCGCCCCGTCGCGCTCCGACTCCGCAGCACGCGCGCCGGTGTCGGGCTCCGCGCGCGCTCTCTTCCTGTAGAGCCACCAGGGCCCCTCGCGCGCGGCGAGCTCGAGGGGCTCCGTCGCCTCCCGGAACAGGAACCCGCCGGTGTCCTCGAAGGAGCGCGCGAGGAAGTAGTCGTACCAGCCGTCCGTCGCCCAGGTGAACTGGTCGGGCCGGAGGTTGAGCGTCGGAGTCATGGGGGGCTTCGCGCCGGGCCGGTACCGCACCACCTGCGCCGAGGTCTCGGCGAACGAGTACCCGAGCACGCCGCCACGCCTCGCCTGGATCCACGCCCCGAAGTGCAGGTAATAGGGCGCGCCCGGCAGGGCGTCGCTGTACGAGCGCCACGGCAGCGCGACGAGGCGCGGGGCCGGCGGCACCGCGTCCACGATGCGGTCGAAGCCGCGCGCCTCCGCGTCGAACCTCCGGAAGCGGGCGGTCCACACCGACATGCAGGCGAGCGTGAGGAGCACGAGGCCCGCCCGCGCGAGCGCCGTCCTCCTCCCGGGACGCGCCGGGGCGCTCAGCGCGAGGAGCGCGAAGGGCACCATGAACACGGTCAGCCGCTCGTAGATGAACGAGACCGCGAGCGCGTGGTGGGGCAGCGCGAAGTAGAGCGCGAGCACGAGGGCGAGGGGGGCGAGGCGCCCGAGATCCCGCGGCCGCGGCGCCCGCGCGAGGAGAACTAGCGCGGCGAGGGCGAGCGCGATCGTGACGGAGAGGATCCCGGAGGTCTCGCCGTCCCGCAGCACGTCGGGCGCCGTCCCGAAGATCATCCCGGGGAGATCGGTGATCCGCCTCGCGGTGTCGACCCAGATCGTCGCCTCGTCGGCGTGCCTGGAGGCCGCCGCGAGATCGCCCATCCTCGCGCGCGCGATCCAGATCATGAGCGGGACGGGCGCGGCCAGGGGGAGCGAGCGGAGCAGCGCGAGCCGCCAGCCGGGCGCGCGGTGGACGATGACGGCGAGCGCCGCGCATGCGGCCACGGCGAGCGCCATGGCGTGCGCGAAGAACACGAGCACCGTGAGGAGGCCGAGCTCCAGCGCGCGCCGGGGCGAGGGGCTGGAGGAGCTCCGGATCGCCGCCGCGACCAGCGCGACGGCGAGCGGCGCCGCGACCAGGTACGGGAGGAAGCCCCAGTGGAACGAGAAGCTGAACGCCGCGGGGAACGCCGCGAGCGAGGCCCACGGATCCCCGTCCGCTGCCCGGAGGAGGCGAGCGGCGGCGAGGGGAAGCGCGATCACCGCCAGGCTCACGACGAGGTGCAGCGCCGCCGGGATCCCCGCGAGCTCCGCGAGGGCGCGCACGAGGAGCGGCGAGAGCACGTAGGGCGTCGCGAGGTCGAGCCGGACGCGGTCCGCGAATCCCCACCCCGGGTCGCGCAGGTGCATCCACATCGACGCTCCTGCGGCGTGCTGGGGGAGATCGACCATGGGCAGGTAATCGACCGACCAGATCGGGACCAGCGTCGCGATCGCGCACAGCAGGAAGGCGGCCGGGTAGATCGGCTCGACCCGGATGGCTCGCGGCGCGGGCCGCGCGCCGGCGTCTCCTGCGAGCGGCGGCGTTCTCATGGCCCGGCGCGCAGGCGGCCTCGCACGAGCGCCAGCGCCTCCTCGATCTCCGCGTCCGTCCCGCGCGCGATGCGCGACGCCTCCGCGAGGACGTCCGAGGCCTCGGCGAACCGCCCGGCGCGCGCGAGCGCCGCGCCGAGCCAGTAGCGGTAGTCGACGTTCTCCGGATACCGCCGGACGAGCGGCTCGAGCGCGGCGATCCCCTCCAGCGGCGCGTTGGAGACGGTGAGCATCCGGCCCAGGTCGCGCCGGAACTGGCGGTCGGGCCGGAGGGCGTCGGCGGCGTCGCACTCGGCGACGGCGGCCGCGAACCGGCCGGTGCGGAGGAAGAGCAGGCTCCGGGCGCGGTGTCGGGAGGCGGGACCGCGGACGGTGCGCGACGCCTCCTCCAGGTCCGCCACGGCCTCGGGGAGACGGCCGCGCGCGGCGAGCTCCTCCGAGAGCTGCCAGTGCGCCATGAGGCTCTCCGGTGCTGCGCGCACCGCGGCGGCCCAGAGGGTGAGGTCGTCCTGGAACGCCGCCGCGCGCGTGGCGGTGACGACCGCGAGGAGCGCCGCGACCGCGCCCGCTCCGGCGAGCGTGGCGCGGCGGTGGCTCGCCGCGAGCCTCGCGAGACCCGCCGCGGCGAGCGCGACGGGACCCATCAGCGCGACGTACTGCAGGTGGTTCGAGGCGGGGCCGAAGCGCAGGTACGCGATGTCCACGAGCCCGAGGACGGGCAGGAGCATGAGCGCGTGGAAGCCGAGGGCGAGGAGGACGGGCCGACCCCAGCTCGCGCGGCGCGACCACAGCAGCGCGAAGCCGGCCGCGAGGCCTAGGAGGGGCAGGTAGAACGCGGGCGATCCCGCGGCCACGGGCCACTCGGGGTAGACGAACGCGAGGCGAACGGGGAGGAGCGCCCGCTCGAGATACGACACGAGCGCCCAGCCCGCGCCGCCGAGCCGCTCGCCGAGGCCGCGCTCCGGCAGCCACCCGTCGGTCATCGCCCGGACGCGCTGGAACCAGATCGTCGCGAGCCCGGCCGCGAGGGCCACGGCGAAGAACGGGGCCGTGCGCACGAGGTCGCTTCGATCGATCCGGCCGCGCCGGTACCAGGCGAGGAGGAGGAGCACCACCGGCAGCATGACCACGGACGTCTTCGCGAGGAGCGCGAGCGCGAACAGCAGCAGGGCGACCGCAAGCTCGCGCCGGCGTCCCCTCCGCTCGCCGTGAAGCCACGCGAGCGCGCTCCCGAGGAACAGCGGCGCGGAGAGCGTGTTCTTGAGCTCCGAGATCCAGGCGACCGACTCCACCGTAACCGGGTGGACCGCGAAGAGGAGCCCGGCGAGCCACGCGCCCGGGAGGCCGAGCGCGCGCAGCACGCGCCAGACGAGGATCGCCGTCGCGGCGTGGAGCAGGACGTTCGTGAGGTGGTAGCCGAGGGGCGCGTCGCCCCAGAGCCGCGTCTGAATCCACAGGACCGTGTACGTCAGCGGCCAGTAGTCCTTCGCCGCGGCGCTGAACCAGATGTCCGCAAGCGATCCGCGGACGATGGGCCCATCGGGCAGGAACTGGTGGTCGTCGAACACGAACCCGGCGCCGAGCGCGGGGAGATAGGCGACCAGCGCCACGATCGCGATGGCGCCCGCCGCCCAGGCCGCGGCGCTGCGGGTGTTCCTCGGGAGCATGAGGGCGCCGAGTATACCGGCAACGGGACGGGTCGATTTCTCTGGCGCCGCGCGGAGCGGGCTGCCGCTCGACCGCCGGCGAACCCGCCGACGCGCGACGGTGCCCTGTGCGACTCGGTGTGCCTGTGCCTGCGGTGAGTCGAGAGCGCATCGCGCTCGGAGGCGAGATGCGCGCAGCGCCTCGTCCGCCCGGTCGTCAACGCCTTGGGGTAAGCTGCGCGCCTTCCAGAGGAAGCTGCGGAGCGCGCGCGGCGTTCAGGACGAGGATGGCCCGAACCAAGGAGAGCGCTGGCGGTCGTTCAGAGGCGACCGCCGGCGAGCCGAGCGGCGCGCGGCCGTCGCATCGCGGCGGCGAGCCCTTCACCCCGCCCGCGTCCGCGGCGCGCCGCTGGGCCGTCCCGGCGCTCCTCGTCCTCGCGATCGCGCTGACGTACGGGAACGCGCTCCGCAACGGCTTCGCGTGGGACGACCGGCAGATCATCGTCGAGAACCCCACCGGCCACTCGCTCTCGAACCTGGGCGCCGTGCTGACCGAGTGCGACACGACCGGCGGCTCGACCCCGTACTACCGCCCCGTGAACCGGGCGCTCTATCTGCTCGATTACCAGCTCTTCGGGCTCGGCGCGTGGGGGTACCACCTCGTGAGCGTGCTCTGGCACGCGGCCGCCGCGCTCCTCCTCTTCGTCGCCGCGCGGCGGCTGTTCAGGGCCGAGCTGCCCGCCGCGCTCGCCGCGCTCCTGCTGGCCGTCCACCCCATCCACGCCGAGCCGGTGAACTTCATCTCCGGGCGGAACAACGTGGTGGCCACCGCGTTGGTGCTGGCGGCGCTCGCCGCGTACCTCCGGGCGCGGGACGAGGGGAGGCGAGCGTGGTACGGCGTCTCGCTCGGTGCGTTCTTCATGGGCCTCCTCTGCAAGGAGCCCGCGATCATGCTCCTGCCGCTGCTTGGCGTTTTGGAGGCGCTCTCGGGAGCTCCCTGGCGCGAGGTGGTGAGGAGGCGGGGCCCCATCCTCTCCGCCTTCGCGGGCGTCGCGGCGCTGTACCTGGGGCTCCGCGCGGTCGTCCTGTCCTCGGCGCTGGGCGCGCAGGTGTCCTACACGCGTCCGGGCGAGGTCCTCTCGAACGTCCTCCACATCGTTCCGAAGTACGCGGCGGTGACGCTGTTCCCGCGCGAGCTCACGGCCGTCTACTCGCGCCCGGGAAGCTATTTCTCTCACCCGCTCGCCCTCGTGCTCGCATGGCTGCTCCTCGCGGTCGGGATGTTCGCGGTCCTGCGCCGCAACAGGCTCGTCACCCGGTTCGGCGTGGCCTGGGCGGTCCTCAGCTTCCTGCCGGTGAGCACCATCGTGTGGTTTCCCAGCGCGGAGCTCGCGGAGCGCTACCTGTACCAGCCGCTCGTGGGCGTGTGGCTCGTCCTGGCGGATCAGGCCTGGCGTCTCTGGCAGGCCCGGCCGCGGCTGCGGAGGGCGCTCGGGCTCGCGGCGGTCCTCGTGCTCGTCGCGCTCGCGGCACGCACGGTGGCGAGGAACCCCGACTGGCGCGACGACCGGACGATCTTCGCGAGCGCCGTGCGGGTGGAGCCGGACAACGCCGACGCTCACTTCGCGCTCGGCGACGCCCACGCGCGCGCGGGCGAGCTGGGGCGCGCGAGACACGAGTGGGACGAGGCGCTCCGGCTCGATCCCAGGAACGTGCTCGCGCTCACGAACTTGGGCACCTACTACGCGCAGCGCGGCGAATCGGCGCGCGCGGAGCAGTACTTCAGGCGCGTGCTCGAGGTGGACGAGCGCGACGACATCGCCCATTTCAACCTCGCCTTGATCGCGGAGCGGTCCGGTCGGGTCGAAGAGGCCGTCGCCCATTACAGGCGTTTCGTGGAGACCGAGCGCAGCGGCCGAGCGGAGCTCGTCGCGAAGGTCCGCGCGCGCATCTCCGCCCTCGAGGGGCGTCCCGCGGCAGATCAGTAGGTGTGCAGCGGCGCGCCGCCGGCGCCCGGCCGCGTGCCTCGCGTTCGTCCGGGCCGCGCGCGCGGCTCGCGCGGCGCTCCCTCTCGCGTCGCGGATGCCTGTTCTCGGGTCCTCCCGTGCTCCCGGTGTGTCTGGCGATCGCGGGTACGACATTGCCGTACCTCGTCTTCTGCGGTGGCGCTGGGTGTGGCGCTTGCCCCAACCACACGTGCCCCTGGGTCAAATGGCGCAGCGCAGGCTGTCACCGAGATGTGGGAGACGCGGATCTGCCTGGATTTCGGCGCTCCTGGGCTCGGTATCGCCCTTGCACAACGGGCTGCCAACGCTCATGGCCCGCTTCTCGACCGCCATCCTCGCCGTCTTCCTCGCCGCCTCCGCCCACGCGGACGCGCCGGCGGGCCTGCGGACCCGGTATGGCTACGACCTCTCGAGCCTGAGCGGCCGGATCGCCTCGAGCTGGGCCGCGCTGTCGTACGACCGCGCGAACCGCGAGCTCTTCATGGTCGACCGCTCGCAGGGGATCGTCCACGTCTTCACCGACCTGGGCATCGAGACCTACAGCTTCGGCGACGAGTCCGACATCGGGACCATCATCGGCGCCGTGCCGCTCGAGAGCGGCGAGCTGCTCGTGCTCACGTCGGTCGGTTCCACGTGGGCGCTGTGGCGCTGCAACTTCCGCGGCGAGCCCCTGGCGAAGATCGAGATCAAGGGGCTGCCGGAAGGTTTCGCGAAGGACTTCGCCCCGAACGCGCTCCAGCGCGCGGCCGGTCGGACCTTCCTCGCCGACAAGGGCGGGATGAAGGTGCTGGTGACGGACGACGCGGGCGCGACGGTCGCCACCTACGAGCTGCGCGACCTCCTCCAGTTCGACAAGCGTCACCGCGACGATGCGATGAGCGGCTTCAACGTCGATCGGGACGGGAGCCTCCTCATCACCGTCTCGCCGATGTTCCAGGCCTTCGTGGTGTCGCCCAAGGGCGAGGTGCGGAGGTTCGGGACGCACGGCAGCGTGCCCGGCAGGTTCAACATCGTCGGAGGGATCGCGACGGACGAGAAGGGCAACTACCTCGTCACCGACCTCCTCCGCGCCGTCGTCATGGTCTTCGATCGCGAGTTCGAGTTCCTGGGCGAGTTCGGGTACCGGGGGGACGATCCGGACAACCTCCTCGGCCCCCTCGACCTCGTCGCCGCCAACGGCAAGATCTTCGTCGCGCAGTCCGGAAACCGGGGAGTGAAGGTCTTCCGGTACGAGTGACGGAAGGTGTCGCAGCAGGAGTTGCAGTCGCAGTGAGCAGAAGTGAGTGCAGGGGAGTGGTACCCGCAGCAGTACGGCCCCGTGAAGTCGCAGAGGGCCACAACACACAAGGGGAAACAATGAAGTTCACCAAGTTTGCCGTTGCAGCGGTCGCCGCGCTGAGCTTCTCCAGCGCGTACGCTTTCCACGACGGCGGCGTCGCGACCTGCGACGGCTGCCACACGATGCACAACTCGAAGGGCAACACTGCGATGGCGCGGAAGGGCGCCAGCACGCAGTTCCAGGGCTTCGCCTACCTGCTCCAGGGTAGCGACCAGAGCTCGACGTGCCTCAACTGCCACGCGGCGGCCGACGCGGCGCCGAAGAGCTACCACGTCATGACGACGGGCGGCGGCGTGGTCGAGATGACCCCCGGCGGCGACTTCGCGTACCTGACGAAGAGCTACGTCACGACGGTCCGTGGCGCGCCGTACACGAACGCGGCCGACAAGCACGGCCACAACGTCATCGCGGCCGACTACACCCTCGGCGCCGACACGAAGCTGACGACGGCTCCGGGCGGCAACTACGACGCGACGAAGCTCTCCTGCATCTCCTGCCACGATCCGCACAGCCGCGCCCGCATCATCGACGCGGCCGGCACGATCGCCTCCTCCGCGCTCGGCGCGAAGGTCCTGCCGATCGACGGCTCCGGCTCCTACGGCGCCACCCCGACCGTTGACGCGGCCGTCGGCGTGTACCGCCTCCTCGCCCCTGCGGGTTACGTCCCGATGTCGCTCCCGACCGCCACGGCGTTCGCGAACGACCCGCCGATCGCGGTCGCTCCGTCGACCTACAACCGCTCCGAGGGTTCGTTCGACACGCGCGTCGCCTACGGCTCGGGCATGTCCGAGTGGTGCGCGAACTGCCACGGCTCGATCCACAACAACGGCATCAATGCCGGTAACACGAAGCTCATCCACCCGGCCGGCAACGGCGCGCTCCTGACGGCGCAGGCGAACGACCTCGCCGGCAACCCGCTCGGCACGACGATCGCGGCCATCTACAACGCGTACAAGGGCTCTGGCGACCTCACCGGCACGCAGGCCGCTTCGTACGACTCGATGATCCCCTACGAGGAGGGCTCGGCGAACGTTGCTGCGCTCGCCGCGCACGCGGTCATCGACGGCACGCAGCTCGGCGGCCCGACGACCGGCACGGAGAACGTGATGTGCCTCTCCTGCCACCGCGCGCACGCCACGGCGTTCCCGCAGCTCTCCCGCTGGAACAACAACGCGCCCTTCGTCGCGGTCGACGGTCAGTGGCCGGGCAAGGACGCCGTTGCGGGCACGGAGATGGCGAACGGCGAGTTCAACCAGGGCCTGACGCAGGCCGAGTACAAGGCGGCGATGTACAACCGCCCGGCGACGCGCTACGCCTTCTTCCAGCGCTCGCTCTGCAACAAGTGCCACGCGAAGGACTAGTCGGCTCGCGCAGCACGCTGGTGTAGTATGAGGAGGGGCCGCGCGAGCGGCCCCTCCTTTCTTTTCCAGGGCCGATTCATTTCGTCGCGGGCGCGAATAGGCCGCCAGTCCGGTTGTTCGCCGAGGGAAGCTCGCGAGAGCGGAGCGCGCATGCGAACACGAACCGTCCCCCAGGCCGTGGTCCTCGCATCGGTGCTCCTCGCCTGCGCCGCGCGGCCACGGATCGCGGCGCGCGAGCCGCTCTCGGGCGAGGGCGACCTCTTCGTCTACGTACAGCCGTTCTCGCCGGAGGCGGAGAAGCTCGCCGTCACCGTCCGCTCCGTCGCCGCCGTGACGCAGCAGGGCGAGAGCGTCGCGCTCGAGCTCGTCCGTCCCGTGCTCTCCGGCCGCGACGCCCGCCACCAGCGCCTCTTCGCCCACGGGCGGCTCGCGCCGGGGCAGTACGCAGGGCTACTCGTGGACGTCTCCGACGCCAGCCTGCGCTCCGAGGGAGGGATGTCGAACCTGCTCGTGCCGCAGGCACCCACGCGGCTCGAGGCGCGGTTCGACGTCAGGAGCGGCGGTGCGCGGGTCCTCCTGCTGTACCTCAAGCCGGCGGAGGCGATCGAGCGCGGCTACGGCTTCACCCCCGCGTTCGCCGTGGCCACCCCCGAGGTCCCCGTGACCACCCTCGCCGGCGCCTCCTCGAGCACGGGCTGGAACGACGTGTTCGTCCTCGACAAGAAGGCGCGGCAGGTGGTCGCCGCCGTCCCCACCGGCCGCGAGCCTCGCGGCATCGCCCTCGACGAGCGTCAGCGCCGCGCCTATGTCGCGCTCGCCGGCGACGACGAGGTCGCCGTCGTGGACCTCGTCTCGGCGGAGACGCTGTCGCGCGTGCGGCTCAGCGCGGGAGACCGGCCAGGCCAGGTGGCGCTCGCGCAGAACGGTCAGGTGCTGATCGTGCTGAACGAAGGCTCCTACACGGTGAGCTTCGTCGACACCGTGAGCTGGACGGAGCTCGGCCGCACCGTCGTCGGTCCGGAGCCCGAGTGGCTCGTCCTCGATACCTCGGGACGGCGCGCCTACGTCCTGAGCCGGCGCTCGAACACGATCACCGTGGTGGACACCGTCGCGCGAACGACGCTCAACACGGTCCCGACGGAGCCTGAGCCGCTGCGTGCCACCCTCAACTCCGCCGGGAACCGGCTCTACGTCACGAACGCGAGCTCTCCCTACGTCACCGTGCTCTCCGTACCCGACCTCGCGGTCACGGATCGAATCTTCGCCGGGCTCGGGGCGGGCGCGATCCTGGTCGATCGGCGGACGGACCTCCTCTACGTCGCGATGCGGGGCGAGCCCCGCGTCCAGGTGTTCGATCCCTTCTCGCTCTTGCCGATCGACACGCTGGAGCTTCCCGGCGCCGCCTCGTGGATGGTCATCGACGACGTCGAGAACACGCTGTTCCTCCTCATGCCCGAATCCCGCGCGATCGCGGTCCTGGATCTCGCGAGCCGCGCCCTCCTGTCGATCACCGACGTCGGTGACGATCCCTACGGGCTCGCGATCGCGGGGGCGCGTGGGCGATGAGGAGGCTCTCGCGAGCCGCGCTGGTCCTCCTGCTCGCGGCCTGGGCGAGGGCAGGCCGTGGGGACGGGTGGTCGGCCGTCATCGAGGAGCAGTACACCAAGACCGAGTCCACGGTGACGGATCAAGGTGCGGAGGCGCGCACCTCGTCGGTCGACACGGTGCTGCAGCGATATCGGCTCGCGCTCGACAAGTCGTTCTTCCCTTCCTTGAGCCTCGCAGGAGGTGGGCAGTACGAGGACGCCAAGACCTGGCAGGGCGGGATCGGCTCGGCCGACACGTCGTACTCGAGGCTCGCGAGCATCTTCGGACGGTTGACCGTCGGCAATCCGGTGCTGAATGGTCGGGGAAGCTATGACCGGCGGCAGGAGTGGGCGCGCGCGCTCGATCTGCGCTCGCCAGCCCTGGTCCTCGAGACGCTAGCCCTCGACACCGCCTGGAAGCCACTCGACCTGCCCCTCATCACGTTCCGAGCGAGCCGTCAGAACTCGTTCGACGTCGATCGGGCTGCCCAGGATTCGAGGAACGACGCGTTCCTCCTGACCGCCTCGTACAAGGCCTCGAAGTCGCTGCTGGTCGGCTACTCCGCGCGGTACGACGACAACGAGGACCGCCTCCACGGTACCCAGCAGACCGCCGTCGGGCAGACGGGGCGGGTCACGTACGAGGACCGCTGGTTCGCGCGGCGCACGCTCGTGCACCTGACCTACGACGTGCAGTCGACGTTCGCGAACACGACGGTGCGCGACATCGGCGCGGAGATCCCCACCGCGAGGATCCCTCTCGCCGGGCTGTCACTGGTCGAGACCTTCCCGACGCCCGAGGCGGTGACGCTCGTGCCGAACCCCGCGCTCGTGGACGGGAACACGACTGCGGGGGCGGGGCTCGACATCGGGTTCTCTCCCCGGACGAAGGGCGACTCGAACGCACGCGAGATGGGGGTCGAGCTGCCTACCATCCCCGCGACCCCCGTCAACACGATCCATGTCTGGGTCAACCAGCCGCTCCCCCAGCTCGTCTCGAGCGCGTTCCGCTTCAGCGTGTACCAGAGCGACGACAACGAACGCTGGACGCCGGTCGCGCTCGTGGGCCCGGTGGTGTTCGGGATCTTCGAGAACCGGTTCGAGCTCCGCATCGAGGAGACCACCGCGAGGTACGTGAAGGTGGTCACCTCTCCCCTCGACCCCGCGGTTACCATCGATCCCAAGTACGCGGACATATTCGTGACCGAGCTGCAGTTCTTCCAGACGGTACCGGCCGAGGCCATCCGTGGGCGCAGCAGCGCCCTCCTCAACTCGGCCAGCGCGAGCGCGAGGACGGTCTTGCTCCAGTCGCCGAACCTGTCACACGATTTTTCGCTTCAGATCGCTCGCTCGGACAGGCGGACCCCTGGGCGCGACACCGCCGAGAGCCGGCTGGCGCTCACGAACGGGCTGTCGCTCGCCCACAAGCTCGCGCAACCCCTTGCGATGAACGCACGAATTGCGCGTCAGGATTTCTTTGCTGAGGCGACGCACACCGGCATCCTGACCTACGGCGCTGGACTCGCGTACACGCCGCTCCCGGCGATGAGCCACGCGGTCAATTATTCCGGCGCGTGGCGTCAGGGCACGACCGGGAATTCGCTCTCGAATGCCCTCACGATGTTCAGCAGGGCGGAGCTCTATCGCGGCGTGAGCGTCTCCGGCAACGGGGGCTACACCCTGTCGCTCCTCGAGCGCGGTCAGCGATCGACCGGGCTGATCGGGGGAGCGACGGCGAGCCTTCGCCCTCACCGGGTCTTTCAGCTCTCGGGGGGGTATCGCGTCGCGAGGAACTCCACCTCGGGCGGTGGAGTGCCGGCGAGCACGACCACGCTGGAGCAAGCCGATGCGAGCGCCTCGTTCAGTCCCACCGAGGCGCTCTACGCGAGCGCGTCGGTGACGCGGATCATTCGCGGGGCGCGCCCCACCACGCTCGCGAGCTTCGGGCTGGGGTGGTCGCCGCTGCAGGGCGGAGATCTCACGCTGCACGCGACGTATTCGAAGAGCCTCGACACGTCGGCCGAGGCGGTGACTCAGCTCGTCTCGCCCTCGGCGCGCTGGACCATCCGGCCCGGCACCTTCCTCGATCTCGTGTACGTCATGAGCGACTCCAGCGCGCCGGCCCAGGACGCGATCTCGCACCTGTTCACCGCCAACCTGACGGTGACGCTGTGACGGTGGCCCGCATGTTGCATTGGAGCCGCGCCATGCTGATCCCGCGCAAGAAAGCGTGCACTTTGATCGCGACCCTGCTCGCGACCCTGCTCGTGGCGTGCTCGGGCCCAGGAGCGCGCCGACGCTATCAGAACGCGGAGATGGACTTCGGCTCGGTGCACACGGTGCTCGTGATGCCGTTCTCGAACCTGAGCCGCGACTCGATGGCGGGCGAGCGCGTCCGGGACGTGTTCGTCAACATGCTCCTCGCGAGCGGCTCGATCTACGTCCTCCCTCACGGCGAGGTGATCCGCGGCGCGAGCCGGGTGGGCGTCGTGAACTCCTCGGCACCCAACGTCGAGGAGGCGGTCAAGCTGGGCGGTCTCCTCAAGGCGGACGCGGTGATCACGGGAGTCGTCCGCGAGTACGGAGAGCTCCGATCGGGGACCGCGACGGCCAACGTCGTGTCACTCAGCCTGCAGCTCATCGAGACGCAGACCGGGAAAGTCGTCTGGTCCGCCTCCACCACCAAGGGAGGGGTCGGCTTCGGCGCGCGGCTGCTGGGCGGAGGCGGCGCTCCGTTGAACGACGTGACGGAGGAAGCCGTTGATGACCTCCTCAACAAGCTTTTCAAGTAAGGTCTCCGTCGCCTTCCTGGCGCTCGCGGTCTCCGTCGCGTGCGCCGGATCCCGGGCCGCGGCGCCGTCGCCCGGAGCAGCGCGGGCTGCCGTGACAGGGGCAGATTCGGCGTCCTCGCGCGCGGAACCCGAGAAGCCGCGAGAGCGTCCGCGCCTCGCCGGCCGGCGTATCGCGGTGCTGCCCATCGAGAACCTCAGCGGCGGGATCGTCCCAGGAAAGCACCTCCTGAAGCTCCTCTCGCTCGCGGCTGCCCGCGCGGGCGCCGACGTCGTCGAGGGGAATCCCGTCGACGAGTTCCTCTCCCGCCGACGCGTCCGCTTCACGGGAGGCATCGACGCCGCCACCGCGAGCGCCGCCCGCGAGGAGCTCGAGGTGGACGCGGTGCTCGTCACCTCGGTGCTGCTCTATCACGCGGGAGCGCCTCCGAAGATCGCGATGACGATGCGGCTCGTCGGGACGGACGAGCGACCCGAGATCCTGTGGATGGATGGTGCGGTGCTGAGCGGCAACGACGAGCCGGGCCTCCTGGATCTCGGGATCATCTCGAGGATGGATCGGCTCGAGCGGAACGCGCTCGCGCGGCTCACCGACTCGCTCGCCGGATTCCTCTCCGGTCACGGCTCTCCCGTCACGATGTGCCCGGCGGAGCGCCGCTTCGAGCCCAGGATCAGCTTCCGCTCGCGCCGCTTCGCGCCCGGCGCCGCCTCCGTCGCGGTGCTCCCGTTCGTGAACCAGACGGAGCGGAGAGGGGCGGGCGAGGCGCTCGCGGTGGAGTTCGTCCGGCACCTGTCGTCGCTCGGAACCGTCACGGTCGCCGAGCCCGGCGTCGTGCGCGACGCGCTCATCCGCTACCGGATCGTCCTCGAGGGCTCGCTCTCGCTGCTCGCGGTGCGCACCGCGACGGAGGTGCTCGGGACCGATCTCGTGCTCACCGGCGTCGTCCGCGAGTACGACGACGTGGGGCCCGTGCCGAAGGCGGACTTCACGGTGACCCTCATCGACACCCGCACCGAGGAGGTGGTCTGGGAGGCGACCTCCGACCACCGCGGCGACGACGACGTCGTGCTCTTCGATCGCGGGAGGGTGAACACCGCGACCGCGCTCGCGTGCCGCATGGTCCGCAGCGTGGTGGACGGGATCGCCGCTGCGACGAAGCCAGGCCCGCGTGATCGCCCTTCCTCGCTGGAACGGCGGACCGTGGAGCGCCGGGCGCGTGAGCAGCGCGCCGTGGGCGCCGTTCGCCGCGTGCGGCACGAAGGCTGAACGGGCGCGTGCCGCGGGGTGCCCTCCCCACGTCCGAGGCCGGCAGCGAAAAACGATCGAATCATCGAGGGGCCACGCAACGCTTGCGCAGCACGCTTTGCGTGGAGTGGGACAAATCGGGAGCGAATCCACGGAATTGCAGTAGTTAGAGACGGCCCGGCAGGGGGCACACGCGTTGCAGCCACCGGCACGGCCAAGCGGAGCTGGACGGCGGGGAGAGACCGTCGAACGACGTGGCCGCGCCGGAGCGCGGTCGAGAGGAGCGACATGACGACGCGTGCAGTTCTCGCAGCCGTGCTGGCCTCGTTGCCTGCGTGGGCGTTCTCGGCGGCTCCCGCTGCGGCGACGAAGGTGCCGCCGGCGGCCACCGCGCCGAAGACCGATGCCGGCAAGGGTGACTCGGGCGTGGCGAAGAAGAGCGCCCCGACCGCCCCCGCGAAGAAGACCGCCGAGCCGGAGGGGGTGAGCGCCCTTCTCAAGGTGCCGTTCCTGTCGCCCCGCTTCGCCTCGACGCCGGTGGCGGTGGTCGACGGCGACGTCATCACGATGGGTCAGCTCGTGGACACGCTGGCCCTCGAGCACGCGCCGCGATCGCACGAGGAGGGCGAGGCGGGCGAGGAGGCGGCCCCCTCCGCTCCCGCGAGCCGTAGCGACTTCACTCGCGTCCTCGAGCGGCTCATCGACACCCGGGTCGTCGCCTCCGAGGCGCGCGACATGGGCATCGACGATCTCCCTCAGCTCAAGGAGGAGCTGGCGAAGTACGAGGAGACGGCGCTCCGGAAGGTCTTCGAGCAGACGATCTCGAAGGACGTGAAGGCCGATCCGGCCGCCGTCGAGAAGATCTTCAAGGACTCGGTCCGGGAGTGGAAGCTCCGCTCGATCGTCCTCGACAAGGAGGAGGACGCGAAGGCGGTGGCGCCCCTCGTCCGGGACGCCAAGGCGTTCGAGGAGACGGCGAAGCGGCTCGTCGCCGAGAAGAAGGCGCGCGGCAACGAGGAGCCTGCCTTCGTCCCCGAGTCGAAGCTCCTCCCGGAGATCGAGATGGCGGTCGCGTCGCTCACGCCAGGCCAGGTGAGCCCCCCCGTCAAGATCCCCTCCGGCTGGACGGTCATCAAGGTGGTGGACGTCCGGTACCCGGAGGATCCCGAGGCGCGGGCGATCGCCGAGGAGCGCGCGCTCGCAACGAAGCGGCGCGAGTTGGTGATCAAGGCCTACGAGGCGCTCGCGAAGAAGTACGCGACGGTGGACGAGAAGCTCATCGACCGGCTCGACTACGAGGCGAAGAAGCCCGGCTGGAACGCGCTCTACAAGGACAAGCGGGTGCTGGCGAAGATCCGCGGCGAGGCGCCGATCACCGTCGGCGACCTGGCGGCCGGGATCTCGCTCAAGTTCTTCCACGGCATGGAGGGGCCGATCCGGGCGAACCAGGTGAACATCGTCAAGCGTCAGACGTTCGAGGGAATGCTGATGCGCCGGCTCTTCAAGAAGGAGGCGCTCGCGCAGAAGCTCGACCAGAGCGAGGAGTACAAGGCGGTCGTCGCCGAGTACGAGACCTCGCTCCTCTTCGGGATGTTCGTGCAGCGCGCGGTGGTCCCCTCGGTGAAGGTCACCGAGGGCGAGCTCATGGACTACTACGAGAAGCACAAGGCGGAGTTCAGCACCCCCGCCTTCTACCGGCTAGACGCCCTCGCGTTCCGCAACGGCAAGGCCGCGCAGGCCGCGCTCGACAAGATCAAGTCTGGCACGGATCTCAAGTGGCTGAAGTCGAACGCGGCGGACCTGGTGCCGGCGGAGGAGCGCGACCTCGACTTCGGCGGCACGATCTACAGCGCGAAGGGGCTGCCCGAGGAGCTCGCGAAGCTGCTCGCCAGCGCCAAGAAGGGTGAGTTCCGGCTCTACTCGACGAAGGGCGGCCAGGCGTACGTCGTCCAGCTCCTCGACGTCACGCCCGCGAAGGAGCAGCCGTACAAGGAGAGCCGCGAGACGATCGGCAAGAAGGTGTTCGCCAGCCGCGTCGAGGCGGCGCTCAAGGAGTGGGTGGCGAAGCTCCGCAAGGAGCACGACGTCAAGGTCTACATCACGCGCGTCGACGGGTGAGCGCGGTCCACGACTTCAGCGAGGGCACGGCTGTGACCAGCAAGACCAACCGGTGGACACTCGCGCTCGCGGCCCTGTCGGCGGCGTTCCTAGCCGCCGCGCCGGGCAGGGCGGAGGCGGCGCGGCAGTTCAAGTCCAAGGACTGCATCGACTGCCACAAGCCGTTCGCGGACAAGTACGACTCCGCCAAGTTCACGCACCCTGCCGTGAAGCAGCGGAAGTGCGAGGACTGCCACCTGCGCCACGGCGTGGTGCCGAAGCTCGTGCTGAAGGAGGCCGGCGCGAACCTCTGCTTCCGCTGCCACAAGCGCGAGTCGATCGGCCTCGACAAGCCGAACGTCCACAAGGTGCTCCGCACCGGCGCGTGCGGCCAGTGCCACGACGTCCACGGCTCGAACGCGCCGCACATGCTGAAGGCGGAGGGCAGCCAGGTCTGCTACGCCTGTCACGAGAAGTCGGCGTTCGAGCGCAAGAACGTGCACAAGGTGCTCGCGAAGGACGGGTGCCAGGCGTGTCACGTGGCGCACGCGTCCGACCAGAAGAACCTGCTCGTCGCCGAGGAGGGGAAGCTCTGCTCGAAGTGCCACTCGGCGAGCGCCGGCGGGTTCGCGAAGGCGCACGGAGGCTACCCGGTGGCCACCTGCACCGGTTGCCACGACCCGCATTCGGCTGATCGCGCGAAGCTCCTCAAGGTCTCGCTCCATCCGCCCGTCGCGGAGTCGTCCTGCTCCGACTGCCACGTGCCCGCGAAGTCCGCGAAGCCGTTCGCCGTCCAGGAGGCCGGCGCGAAGCTCTGCGCGAACTGCCACGACTCGGGCAAGCTGCTCGGCGGCGGAACCGTGGTGCACAAGCCCGTGAAGGACGGGCAGTGCGGCGCGTGCCATGATCCGCACGCGTCCGGCGCGCCCAAGCTCACGCACGCCCCCGGCGCGAAGCTCTGCCTCGGGTGCCACCCGCAGATGGGCCAGAAGGTCTCGGTCGCGCACGCCCCCATGTCGTCCCCGGGCGCCTGCGCCTCGTGCCACAAGCCGCACGCCACGAAGGAGAAGAAGCTCCTCGCGAACAACGTCGCGGCCCTCTGCGGCGCGTGCCACAAGAAGACGTTCGAGGAGAAGCGCAAGATCGCGCACCAGCCGTTCGTGGACCGGGACTGCGCTGCGTGCCACGACCCGCACGGCTCCAACCTGCCGGGCATGGTCAAGGCCCGCCTCGACAAGGTCTGCTTCGGCTGCCACGCCGAGGAGGAGACCCGCTTCATCAAGACGCACACCCACAAGCCCGTGCTCGATGGGCGGTGCGGCGCGTGCCACTCCGGGCACGGCTCCGACGAGCCGAAGCTCCTGAAGGCCAGGGGCGCGAAGCTGTGCGAGCAGTGCCACGCCGGGATGATGAAGGCGGACGCGAGCGGGACGACGCACGCGCCGTTCGCGAAGGGTGACTGCCTCACCTGTCACGACGCGCACGGGTCGAACACCGCCGGCATGCTGGTCTCCGAGGAGAAGACGCTCTGCGCGCGCTGTCACGAGAAGACCGAGAAGGCGGTCCAGGGCGCGACGAGCATCCACGCTGCGTTCAGCGCGGGTGACTGCACGAAGTGCCACAGTCCGCACCAGGCGAAGCTCAAGAAGCTGATGCTCGCGCAGACTCCGGACGTGTGCGTCACCTGCCACACGAAGATGAAGGAGAAGCTCGCGGCGGAGAAGCCTCACCAGCCGGTCGAGGACTGCCTGGCCTGCCACGGCCCGCACTCGGCGAAGCAGCCGAAGCTCGCCGTCCAGCGCGCCTCGGAGCTGTGCGGCCAGTGTCACGACGAGAAGGAGGGCAAGTTCACGAAGGCCCACCTCGGCATCGCGGCGTCCGACATGAGCTGCACGAGCTGCCACGATCCGCACGCCTCCAAGGACCCGAAGATGTTCAAGGACCTGCAGCACGCGCCGTTCGCGTCGCGGGACTGCGGCAACTGCCACGTCGTCGAGAAGTAGAGGACAAAGATGAGCGCGAGACCTTTCATCCTCGTCCTGGCGGTCGCCGCCCTGGCCGGGCCTGCGGCCGCGGCGCCGCCTGCCCCGAAGTTCAAGCTGAAGCCGGGGGCGGCCGGCCAGGTTTGCCTCGAGTGCCACCCGGCCTTCGCCGACCGGCTCAAGAAGCCGTTCGTCCACACGCCGGTGCGCTCGAAGGACTGCGTCGGATGCCACAACCCCCACGCCTCGGACCACGGCAAGCTCCTCGCGGCGGACGCGAACGCGATCTGCGGGACGTGCCACAAGGACGTGGTCGCGAAGAACGCGAAGAGCACCCACCCGCCGGCCGCGCAGCAGAAGTGCGGCGAGTGTCATGATCCGCACGCCTCGAACGTGAAGGCCAACCTCGTCAAGGCCGGCCCGGAGCTCTGCGCGACGTGCCACAAGAGCCTCGTGGATGGGGCGAAGGCCTCCAAGTTCAAGCACCGGGCGGTCGAGAACGGGTGCGGGAGCTGCCACGAGGCCCACGCCTCGTCCACCGGCCTGAAGCTGCTCAAGGCCGACGTCCCCCAGCTCTGCCTGGGTTGCCACAAGGTGGACGGGCCGATCCTGATGAAGAAGCACATGAACTACCCCGTCGCGAAGGCGAGGTGCACGAGCTGCCACGACCCGCACGGCTCGAACGTGCGCGGCATGCTCTACAACACGGTCCACGCGCCGGTCGCGAAGGGCATGTGCGGCCAGTGCCACGAGGCACCGGGGTCTCCCAGGGGCTTCGAGCCGAAGCAGGCGGGGCTGGCGCTCTGCCGCGGCTGCCACGTCCAGAACATCAACAAGATGATGGACAAGAACCGCCTCCACCGGCCGGTCACGGAGGGCGCCGCGTGCCTGTCGTGCCACGGACCCCACGCGTCCAAGGAGAAGGGCCTCCTCAAGGCGGACATGCGGACGGTCTGCGGGAGCTGCCACGCCGACACCATCAAGCGCGGCGACATGTCGGTGACCAAGCACGAGCCCATCAAGAACTCGGAGTGCACGAGCTGCCATGATCCCCACGGCTCGGACGCCGCGCTCATGCTCGTCAAGCCCGAGTCGCCGGAGCTCTGCGGGAAGTGCCACGACTGGCAGAAGCACTCGTCGCATCCGGTCGGCGCGAAGTACGTCGACCCGCGCAACAAGAACCTGACCCTGCAGTGCCTCAGCTGCCATCGCGCGCACGGCACCGAGTTCAAGTCGATGATGCCCTACGCGACGGTCCCCGAGACGTGCACGAAGTGCCACGAGAAGTTCACGAGGTGATGACCGTGCTGAGAGCCATCGACGCGAGGGTGATCGTCTCGCTCGTCGTCGTCCTCGCCGCGAGCGGGGCACGCGCGCAGAGCGTCGCGTTCAAGCACCAGGCCACGGTGTACAGGGACGCGAAGGACGGCAAGCTGTCCGCGCCCGAGGGCGTGGCCTGCAACGACGCCGGGCTGCTCGTGATCGCCGACACCGGGAACGCCCGCCTCCTCACCTACTTCGTGAAGGAGGGCGCCGTCACGCCCGCGGCCGAGGTGAAGGTGCCGCAGCTGAAGCACCCGGTGCGCCTGCAGCTCGACTCGAAGGGGAACATGCTCGTGCTCGACCGCAAGCTGCGGAAGATCGCACGGCTCGACGCCAAGGGCGCGTTCCAGGGGTACGTCGACCTGAAGCCCGCCGGCGTGACCGAGGTCGTCCCGACGAGCTTCAAGGTGGACCGCGCCGACAACCTCTACGTGCTCGACACGGCCGCCGCGAAGGTGTTCGTGGCGGATCCCTCGGGAGCGGTCACGGCGACGCTCCCGCTCCCCGCCGACGCCGGGGCCTTCATGGACGTCGCCGTGGATGCGGGCGGGATCGTCTACGTGCTCGACGCGGTGCGCGCGGCGGTGTGGTCCGCCGCGAAGGGCGCGACGGCGTTCTCGCCGCTCGGGAAGAGCTTCAAGGACTACGCGAGCTTCCCGACCTATCTCACCGCGAACAACCGGGGCGTTCTGCTCGCCATCGACCAGAACGGCGGGGGCCTCGTCCTGCTCGGGCAAGACGGTAGCTACCTGGGGCGCCAGCTCAGCCTCGGCTGGACGGACGGTCTGCTCTACTACCCGTCGCAGATCTGCCTGGACGCTCAGGGGGACGCGTTCGTGGCCGACCGCTCGAACAACCGCGTGCAGATGTTCACGTCCATCGCCCAGTAGACGCGCGGTATCGAATCGACGAGGCGCGCTCCTGCGGGGCGCGCGGTATCGGAATCACGGGGCGCGCCTGCGGGCGCGCCCCGTTCGATGTTGACCGGCATCAACGAGAAGATTGCGCCGAATCAATGTGCGCAACGCGACCTCGTGCCGCGGGCGAACGCCATCAAGCAAGCGCTCGGACCCATGATACCCTCGTGACCTACCTATTTCACGGTACGTCTTGCCGGTCGCCCGGAATGGGGCTGCGGCTCGTCCGTGAAGAGGAGGGGAACGATGCGATTTCACGTGAGGCGCCCGATCGCCCTGGCCGCGCTCTCGACCGTCCTGTTCATCGCCTGCGGTGAGGATGAGCCGCTGACGGGGGCTCCGGCGCCCGTCTCGGTCCGCCGGACACGCGCCGCCGCCACCGCGACCGCGGACGGCCCGGTGTGCAGGGGCACTGGCGCCCACGACAAGCATGGTCTCATCGGATTCCAGTGCGCCACCTGCCACGAGTGCGGCGGGCTCATGCAGTTCTCGAGTACGTACACGCTCCCGACGAGCGGCGCATCGATCTCGGGACCGGAAAACGTGGTGACCGTCGGCGCCAACGGAACGACGACGTGCAGCGTGGCGTGTCACAACGTCGGAGGGCTCGCGACGACGCAGCCCGTCGACTGGAGCGCTCCGGGCCCGCTGGCCTGCAGCTCGTGCCACTCGCAGGGGCAGGCGGGAGCGTTCCCGGTGAGGTCGAGCCACGGCGTGGACAGCTCCAGCGCCACGGCGAACCGCGCCGCCTGCCAGAACTGCCACGACACGAGCAGGCACGTCTCCGGAACCGTGGTCATCCAGGGGGTCGGCGCGCTCGACCCGAACGATCCGGCCCAGGTGGACGGTGCGTGCAAGAAGTGCCACGGCGGACGGGGGACCGCGGTCGCCGGCAAGACGCCGCCGCTCCTCGTCGGCTACGCCTCCGCCGATGGTGACTTCCATGGCGCGCGCGCCGGCGCGGGGTTCGGCGGGTCGCTCATCGGATACGCCCGGGGCGCCGGTCCTCTTCCGTGCGTGACCTGCCATGACGCGCACCAGAGCTCGAACGCGTTCCTGTTCGCGTCGAGCGTGAATACGTCGCCCGTGGCGGATGCGACGATCAACCGCGCAGGAGTGGGAGCGGAGGCGCTCTGCGAGCGGTGTCACTCCGGCGCGCGCCACGCGGGGTGCAATGCCGTCGGATGCCACGCCACGGACCCCGTGCCCGGCGGCGCGAACAAGCCCTGCTTCTTCTGCCACGGTCACGAAGGCATCGTGAACTTCAAGCTTCCCACCTGGGCGGACCACCCCGTCCCCGGCGTGGCGATCAGTGATCCGAACGCCTACTGCTGGCACTGCCACACCACGGGATGGTTCCCCGCGGCGCCGGAGTACGTCGCCCCCATCGTTACGAACGTGCTCGTCACGGAGGTCACGGGGACGAGCGCGAAGGTGTCCTGGACCACGAACGAGAAGGCCACCTCCTACGTCGAATGGGGCGTGGGGACGCCCTCGAACGTCGACGGCAACGGCCTGCTCGTGACCGAGCCCTGCGGGCCAGGTGTGAGCACCCCTTGCCGCGAGGTGACGCTCACCGGCCTCGCTCCGCTCACGCAGTACACCTACCGGGTCCGCTCGTCGGACGCGATGCGGAACGCGACAGTGTCGCAGATCTACACGTTCACCACGCCCGACCCGAACGCGCCTGGGCAGCCTGCGCTCACGCCGGTCGACGACGGCGCAGTTCCGTACCCCGAGACCGCCGTGCCGGTCACGTTCCAGTGGACCGCCGTCGCGGATCCCAACGGGGATCCCGTCGAGTACCGCATCCAGATCTCCTCGAGCCCCGGCTTCACCGCTCCGCTCGTGTTCGACGGACCCTGGACCCCCTCGACGACGTACGCGAAGACCTTCACCGCCACCGAGTGGCCGGGCGCGACCTACTACTGGCGCGTCCAGGCTCGGGACGCCGCACACGATCTCCGCTCGTCGTGGTCGGACGTCGATGCGTTCGGGATCTGGTGGTACGACCCGATGCCCTATTGATCGGAGTCAATGTCGTCGGTCCGGAACGGGGCTGCCGTGCAATTCGCGGTGGCCCCGTCCTTTGCCGAGCGCGGACGTCGCTGAAGCCAGAAGCCTGGCGGCGCCTCGTCTCGAGTATCGGAGCGCGGCGCGAGGACGCAGGGACCGCCAACCCAAGCGCGTCGCCGCTCCACGCCCCCTCATGTACTGAAGGTTGCTGACACACATCAAAGGGATTGTGCGAGATTGAGATCGGGTGGACTAATGGGTTGCGTCCAACACGTGCACCCGAACGCTCTCTCGTCGTGAGCCATCGAAGTTGCTTTCTTTGGCCGAGGCGGTTCAGGCGTTCGCGACCAGGGTCTGGGGGATCCGCATGCACTCGTGGCAGCTCGACCGAAGGCTCGGATCGGCGATCGTCGTAGGCATCGCCATGCTGTCGTCGCTGGCGTGCGGGAGCGGAGCGCAGGAGGCAGGGCAGGGTGGCCTCTCGAGGACGCCGCGCTCCTCCGCCATCACCGCGGACGCTGCGGTGTGCACCGCTACCGGATCGCACGACAAGCACGCCGCTTACGGGATCGGCTGCGCGGTCTGCCACCCCTGCGGCGGCGCGTACCAGTTCGACCCCTTCACCTATACGCGCGGGACCTCGACGTCCGGCGGCACCATCACGCTCACCGGGACGGATCCGGCGACCTGCTCCGTGGCGTGCCACTTCCCGATGGGCACGCAGCCCCACTCGATCACCTGGGGGACGCCCGGCCCGCTCGACTGCACCTCCTGTCACGCGGTGGCTGCGCTCCCGTCGGTCCACCCGACGCTCGTCGTCGCGAACCCTACGCGCGCGGACTGCGAGGCCTGCCACCGGATGGGCGAGCACACGAAGGGCACCGTCGTGCTCGTGAGCCACGGCGTCGATTGGATGAACTCTGCGAGCTCCGGGTTCCACGCGTACTCCGCCAACGCGCGCATCGCGAGCTGCCAGGCCTGCCACGGCGCCGATCTCACCGGCGGCTCCACCAGCACCGGGTGCCGTGACTGCCACGATCGCAACCTCCCGGCCGGCGTGACGAGCTGGCGGACGAACTGCGTGATGTGCCACGGCGACAAGACGACCGGGCAGTCCTCGCCGCCGAGGGCGACGTGGGGGAACAACGTCCCGAGCGACACCGCCAACGCGCGGATCGGCGCGCACGCCGCTCACGTGACCGGCAGCGCCATCGCGCCGCCCTTCGACTGCGCCGTCTGCCACGTGAAGCCCACCGACGCCCTGTCCGACGGCCACATCGACGAGGCGACCGCGAAGGTCGTGTTCAGCGGCCTCGCCGCGAACCGTGGGGCCCCGGCCGCCGCGTGGAGCCGCGATTCGGCGACCTGCAGCAGCACGTATTGCCATGGCGCCACGCTCGGCGGTGGCACGAACAAGACGCCCACCTGGACGCGCGTCGGCCAGGGCGAGGCCGGGTGTGGCACCTGCCACGGCCTGCCTCCTCCCGCGCCGCACCCCTCGGTCTCCGGCGGCCTCTCCGGGTGTGCCGTGTGTCACTCGGACACCGTCGACTCGAGCGGCGCGATCATCCCGCCGAGCGCCGGCGGGCTCCACCTCGACGGGTTCGTCGAGGGCGGTCACGACAAGGATTGGATGGACAAGACGAGCACGAGGTTCCACGCGTACTCGGCGAACCGCGGCCTCGGCCCCTGCCAGGCGTGTCACGGCGCGGATCTGAGCGGCGGCGCGACGCAGGTCGGCTGCGCGAAGTGCCACGGGGCCGGCTGGGAGCGGAACTGCACGATGTGCCACGGCGACCCGGCGGACGGCACGGGCGCGCCGCCGCGGACGACGTGGGGCAACTCGGGCGACCCGCTGCGGATCGGGGCCCACACCGCGCACGTGCGGGGGACCACCGTCGCTGCGGCGCTCGACTGCGACCAGTGCCACGTCGTCCCGACGGACGCCTTCTCGCCGGGTCACATCGACGACGCAGCCGCCAAGCTGACCTGGGGCTCGCTCGCGACCGTCGGGGGGGCCGCTCCGATGTGGAACCGGACGGACGGGACGTGCGCCAGCACGTACTGCCACGGCAACTACGCGGGCACGTTCTCGTACTACTACTGGGACGGCACCTACGATGCGCGGTACGCCGGCAAGCGCGCGACGCCATCGTGGACGGGATCGCCGATGGCGTGCGACTCGTGCCACGGAAATCCCCCCGGGGAGAACCTCTCCTGGCACGGCTATCACAACGGAGGAAACCAGTGCCAGCTCTGCCACCCGGACGCGACCGGTACCGTGGCCGGGTTGGGCACCGGCATCACCGACCGCACGCGGCACGCGAACGGCGTGGTCGATGTGGAGCCGAAGTGGGACGCCCAGTGCTTCAATTGCCACTGATGCGCTGAGAGAGCGTGAGGATTCGGCCGCGCCCCATCGACCTCGGGGGCGCGGCCTTGATCTGCCCCGCGTGCGCGAGCGGAGCGGGCCTCGGGCCCCGGTGGTCGTACGAATTCCTCGGCTGGCATGCGCACGATGCGAAGCGCGGGGGATAGGTAACCGCGCGGCCCCGCGCCTCCACACGCTCGGGAACCACGCCCGTATGATGGGCGCCTTCCTCGACGCGCTCCGGCCGCGGTCCCTCAGACCGGCATGTACAGGTCGGCCATGACGAGGTCGACGCGGGGCGCGAGTTCTCCTGGTGCGCAGGCGCCTGGCGGCGGATCGAGCTCGTGCCCGAAGGCACGTGCACGACCTTGGGGCCGAACTTCACGAGCCCACGAGCAGTTCGTGGAGTGCCGGGCGGTCGAGCGGCGCGGTGCATCGGGCCTGCAGACGAATGATTCGGACGAGCTGCCGCAGGCAGATGCTGGACGACGTCGAGCGGCGGAGGGAGCGGTTGCGGCGCGAGTCGTGAGGCGGACTGCCCGAGCCCGCGCGCGCCGACTGGGAGCGTCGGCGGCAGCATGCTGCGAAGAATTCGGAGCGAACCCGACTCGCCGACGGCGGACTCTGAGCCTCGCGCGGAGTCGAAGGATGTCGCAGCGGGTTGCGTGCTGTTGGCGCGCTCACATTCGAGGTGCTCTGCGCTCACGCCGGTCGGAGCGGCCGGCATCGACCCGCCCGTCGACGTGCCTCCTGCGTTGCGCGCCGCCCGCGGTACCGGTCCCTCAGCCTCGGCAGACGTCGAGCCCCTGATCGCGGAGGTCGCGACCAGGGGCTTCGGGCGAAGCAAGGATAAGCAGCTGAACCGCTCCGCGCCCTGCGATGGCGCGCTTGCCAGAGCCTCGCGACTACCCCGCGCCGTGACACGCCAGCGTGTCGCAGGAGGGCTGCGACGTCCAGCCGGTGTTGATGACCGTCCCGGTGTAGAGCACGACGTCGCGCCTGCCGTTCACGTGCTGCGTGCTCGCCGTCGCGTGGCAGGCGCCGCAGCCGATGCTCAGGACGTTGACGTGGAAGACGTGCCGGTCCAGGCCGCCGTCGTTCGGCGGATCCCCGTGACAGCTGCCGCACGTCGCCTGGCCCTGGCCGACCAGCGTCCAGATCGGGGTGGGGTTCGAGCCGCCGTTCGCGCCGTGGCAGTAGGTCGACGCGCAGGTCGCCGTCGTACGGTTCCAGGTCGTTCCCGTCACGCCCTGCGTGGCGACGCCGGTGAACGTGACCGTGGCGGTCGCGGCGTCGACGTGGCCGGGCGTGAGCGCGTCCGCGGGCTTCGGGTGGCAGACCGCGCAGTCGATGGGCGCCGAGTTCGCGGTCCCCTTCACGTGCGTCGCGTGCGCGCCGATGCGGACGTTCGTCGTGCCGCTCTGGACGTTGTTCCCCCACGTCGCGCGCGGTGGCGCGGCGACGCCCGTCGCCTTGTCGCCGTGGCACATGACGCAGCTGTTCCACGCGGGCCGGTTCACGCCGTCGTGGCAGGAGGCGCAGCTCACGCCGGTCGAGCCGCCGGAGAGGTCCGCGCCGTGGCACCACTGGCAGGACGCGAGCCCCTGGTTCGCCGAGTACGCGTGGAACTTCGGGCTCGAGGTGTTCATCCAGTCCGCGTCGTGGCCGCTCGCCGCCTGGATGGTGCCGTCGATGTGCTTGCCGCCGGCGCTCCTGGGCACGATCGCGCCGCTCGCGGAGACGGTGTCGGGGTGGCACGGGTTGCAGCCAGCGAGGTTGCTCGACACCGGCGGATGGACGTTCGCCGGCGGCGGGACGCCGTGGCAGGTTCCGCAGGCGGCCTGGCCCGTGCCGGTGCTCGTCCAGACGGGAGACGTCTTCGACCCGCCCGACAGCGTGGCGCCGTGACAGTAGGTCGAGGCGCAGCCCGCCGTCGCGCGGTCGAAGGTGGGGGTCACGCCGGTCGGAACCGCCACGCCGGCGAACCTCAACGTCGCGGTGTCGCCGTCGATGTGGCCGGGCGTGAGCGCGTCGGCGGGCGTCACGTGGCACACGTTGCAGTCGAAGACGGCGCCGTTCGCTCCCTGCGTGACGTGCGCGGTGTGAGCGCCGGTGCGGACCGGATCGGCCTGGCGTCCCCAGGTCGCCTTGGGCGGCGCGCCCGTCGCGTTGTCCGTCCCGCCGTGGCACATCGTGCAGTTCGTGGCCCACGGCTGCCCGGGGCGATCGTGGCAGCGGCCGCACGAGCCGCCGAACCCGGTGCTGCCGTCGAGGTTCTGCCCGTGGCAGACCTTGCACGACGAGAGGCTGCGGACCGCCGTGTTGGCGTGGAAGTTCGACGAGGTCGTGTCCATCCACGAGGCCTCGTGGCCACCGGAGAACTCGATCGCGCCGTCGAGGTGCTTGCCCCCCGACGACGGCGAGATGAGCGCCCCCGTGGCGGAGATCGTCTGAGGGTGGCAGGCGTTGCAGCCGGCGAGATCGGCGGGAACCACCGGGTGCGGCGCGGGCGGCGGCACGCCGTGGCAGGTCCCGCAGTCCGCCTGGCCCTCGCCGACGCGCGTCCACACCGGCGCGTTCGTCGCGTTGCCGTTCTGGAACGCGCCGTGGCAGTAGGCGGTGGCGCAGCTCGCCGAGGCGGGCGCGAAGCCGGGGTCCTTCGCGGAGGTCTTCCAGACGCCGTCGGCGCCCGTGTAGCCCGTGAGCTCGACCTGGCCGTCGAGGTGCGTGGCGTCGAGCACGGTGTCGGGCTTCGGGTGGCAGAAGCTGCAGTCGAACGCGGGCGCGAGCGCGCTGCCCCGCACGTGCTGCCGGTGCGCGCCGACGCCGAGCGCGGTCGTCGCGGTGTTGCCGGCGAGGTCCTGCGGCGGAGCGCCGGAGGGATCGGTGGCGTCGCCGTGGCAGGTGTTGCAGGTCACCGTCCAGTCCTTGCCTCCCGCGAACGAATCGTGGCAGCTCGCGCAGACCACGCCCGTCACGTGCGGCTCCCCCTTCACCGAATGGCAGGCGAGGCACGCCCGAACGTCCTGAGCGGCGGCGGCGCCATGGAGCGACGGCGAGGCCCAGCCCTGCGGGTGCTTCGCCTCGGGGCGCACGTCGACCTGGCCGTTCACGTGCTTCCCCGTCTCGACCCGGATCTTCCCGTCGGAGCCGACCGTCTCTCCATGGCACGCGGCGCAGGACGTGATGTCCGTCGCCGCTCCGGGGGCGAGGCTCGGGTGCGTCGCCGGCACGGGGTTCCCGGGAGTCCCGTGGCAGGCGCCGCACGTCGCCGCGGCGCCGTCCAGCGCGGTCCAGACCGGGGACGTGGTGGCGGTTCCGCCGTGGCAATAGACGTTGGAGCAGGTCCCGCTCGAGCGGTCGTAGGCCGGCGAGGCGCCTCCCGCGCGCGCGAGCGCGCCGAACGAGACGTCCACCTGTCCGTTGCCGTGCTGCGAATGGTCCGTGCGCGGATCGAGGTGGCACTCGGAGCAGGCGAGGGCGCCGGCGAGCGCGCCGGCCTCGACGTGCGCGGAGTGCGCGCCCGCACGCGAGGGGTCGGACCCGATCATGCGGGGCGGCGCGCCGGTCTGGTTCTGCTCGCCGCCGTGACAGCGGGTGCACTGGGCGGTCTCGGCGCTCTTGCTCTCCTCGATCGTGCGGGCCTGACAACCGAGGAGGGTGATGAGAGACGCCCCCAGCAAAGGGACGATGAACGGGCGCAGCATGGCCATCTCGAAGCCCTCGGAATTACGCAGGCCGTTTGCACGCGCCGGCAGCGCTGCCTGTGCGTGTGACCCGGTGGAGGTCGCCCCAGTGTACCCGCCCCTGAGCGCGGTACAACTGGGGCAAATCGCTTGATCTGTGTCACGCGCAGTGCCGACGCCGACCGTCGGCGCGCGGCTCAGCGGTTCGAGAGCTGAGCGACGTAGGCGGAGAGCTGCCGCGCTCGCTCGGGCGCGAGTCGGGTCAGCGCAGCGGTCTCGCGCTGCGCCGCCGCGTAGTTCCCCACCATCGCGTAGGAAACGCCGAGGTTGAAGCGCGCTTCGCCATTCTCGCTCAGCGTGGCCGCGACGGGCTCCAGCCGCGCGATCGCCTCCGCGGGGCGACCGAGCCGGTTCAGCGCCGCCGCGTAGTTCGCGTACGCCGCGGCGTAGTCTGGCCGCAGCGCGATGGCTCGCTCGAAGAGGGCCGCGGCCTCCGCGTAATTCCCTGACCTGTCCATCACCAGCGAACCCAGGTTGAAGTAGGCGTCCGGGTACTCCGGCCCCTGCCGGATCGCGGCGCGGAACCAGTTCGCGGCCTCCTCGTCCCGGCCCAGCTTCCGCAGCGCGGCCCCGATGTCGCTGTAGACGTCGACGCGGGTCGGGTCGGCGCGGTTCGCGTTCGCGAAGGCCTGGAGCGCCTCCTCGTGCCGACCCGCAGCCGCGAGGGCGAGGCCGAGGTTGTGCGCCGGCCGGACCTTTGCCGGCGACTTGAGCGCCGCGTCGCTCCAGAGGGTGCTCTCGTCCTTCCAGACGCGGTTTCGCGCGAGCGTGACCCCTGCGAGCACGATTGCGACGAGCGCGCCCGCCGTCACGAAGGCCCACGGCTTCCAGCCGAGCCGGCGCGAGAAGAGCGCGCCCGCGGTCGCGACGGCCGCGAAGGCGCCCGCGGATGGCAGGTAGACCCGGTGCTCGACCATCACGTCCACGATCGGGATGAGGCTCGACTCCACCGAGAGCGCGAGGAAGAACCAGACGATCCCGAACGCGACAAGGCGGCACGCGGGGTCGAGTGGTCGAGGCGTCGTCGGCGAGGTGCGCCAGAGCAGGAAGGCTGCGAGCGCGACCATGCCGAGCAGCAGCAACCCTCCTCCGATGACGACTGGCGCGACGAAGGAGTGCTGGAGCGAGACGTCGTGATCGACGTTCTGTCCGAACGGGAGCACGAGCAGGCGGAGGTAGCTGGCGATGACTGGGAGCTGGGTCGCGAGGTAGTCGGAGCGGGAGAGCGCCGTCTGGACGCGGGTAGCGTCCGCGGCCGTCGAGAGGACGTCCGAGAGCGGAGTCCCGACCCCGAGCCGTCCGATCGGAATGATAGGGAGCGTGGCCAGCAAGGGCGCGAGAAGCTTCACTCGCAGGCGTGCTGACCCGTCGAAGAAGACGAGCTCGTACGCGGCCACCGCGAACGGCAGCGTGAAGGCGATCTCCTTCGTCTTCATCGCGAGGACGGCCGCCGCGAGGATCCCGGCCCACGCCAGCGCCGTCCGGGCCGGACGCATGGGGCCGCGCTCGAGCCGCAGGCGCCAGCGCGCGTACTGCAACGTCGAGAGCAGGTAGAACAGCGTCGCGAGCGAGGTGAAGCGCTGCACGATGTACGTGACCGCCTGCGTCTGCAGCGGGTGCGCGACGAACCCGGCCGCCGCGAGGAAGGCGATCGCGCGCGACCACGGGGAGACGAGCGAGCCTTCGAGGCGCGGGGTCGCGAACGTCGCGAGGACGAGCGCGTAGACGAGCAGCGCGTTGCCGACGTGCACCGCGAAGTTGACGAGGTGATAGCCGGTGACGTCGATCCCGTTGATCCGGTGGTTCAGCGCGAAGGTGAGATAGCCGACCCAGCGGTTTTCCCGGAGGATCCAGCCCGGGTCCGCGAAGAAGGCGCCGAGGTCGTGGAGGAGACGCCGGTCCCGGACGATGACGACGTCGTCGAAGACGAAGTCCCCGCCGAAGGAGTTCGAGTAGGCGGCGAGGGCGAGGACGAGGAGCGCGACCAGCGGGGCGAACGCGACGGCACGCCGTTGCAGGGGAGGTAGGCTTTGCGCAGCCGAAGGGGTGACCGCCTTCATCCCTGGGCCGTTCGCCGCAGCGCGAACTCTTTTCGTCATGATGGAACGTTTGCTCGGAGAGCAGCAGCGGAGGATAGCACGGGCACGTGCCAGCGGGGCGGGCGGCGCTCGGTGCGCTCGCCTGAATGCACGAGCGCGCTTCCCGGCGGAGAGCGCAATCCGTCGCCTCGGCGACGAGCGGTGCCTCGTCGCGCGCCCGAGGAGCCGCGCGCGAGCGAGCGAATCGTGGTGCGCGAGGCGGACGTTGACGTGGAGGGCGGAGCGGGGGAACCTCCGAAATCTCTGCACTCGCATGACCTCGATGGCTGAAGAGGCGGGAGTCCGATGTCTGGCCGGCGCATCTTGAACGTGATGTCCGAGGCAGTCACGAGCGCGGCGCTCTGGGCAGACCGCCCCGGGCCTGTCCGGAGCCGCCTCCGTGGGACCGTCCGAGGCGCGCGGCGTGCGCTTTCGCGACTCGACCCGACCGTGCGGTACAAGCTCGACTCCTTCGAGATCGAGCTGCCCCTCTCGCACGAGCTGCCGTTCTACCGCGCGGCGTTTCCGGAGTACGACGCGAACCTGGGGAGGCTCGCGGCGGCGGTCGGCCAGAAGTATCCCGGAGACGCGATCGTCGACATCGGAGCGAACGTCGGCGACACCGCGGCGATCATCCGGAGCAACTGCTCGGCTCCGCTGCTCTGCATCGAGGGAAGCGAGCCGTTCTCGCGGCTGCTGGAGCGAAATGCTGCGCGGCTCGGCCCGAACGTCTTCACGGCACGCGCGTTCGTCGGGAATCCCGCCAGCTCGCAAGGGACCATCGTGAGCAGCGGGAAGGGGACGGCGCGACTCGTGCCGTCGACTTCGGGTCGAAGCATCGAGCTCACGCGCCTGTCCGACATCCTCGCGCGGTTTCCTGCGCTCCCGCCGGTGCGGCTCGTCAAGATCGACACCGACGGGTTCGACTGGCCGATCCTGGAGGACAGCCTGGACGTCTGGGAGCGAGCGCACCCTGTCCTGTTCGTGGAGTTCGATCCCGCGCTGTACCCCGCATCCTGGGATCCGCTGCCGGCGCTGGAGCGTCTCGCGCGCCTGGGGTACGGGTCGGCCATGGTGTACGACAACACGGGGGAGTACGTGATCTCCGTGTCTCTGGAAGACCGGGCCGCCCTCGAGGACGTGCACCAGTACTACTCGGGCCGGAACAGTGCCCGGTACGCGGACCTGTGCTTGTTCCACTCCGCGGACCGCGACCTTTGGCAGGGACTCCGCCGAGCGGAGATCGCTCGCTCGCTGTCCCGAAGGTGACCACCCTCAGTCGGCGGCTCGGAGCAGCGCCGCGTCCTCGTCCTGGAGCGGGCGTGCGGCGACGGCGCGGTACAGGGCGCGATACGATCGCGCCACCTCGAGCCAGGAGCTCCGTTCGACCCGCTGAGCTCCACGCCTTGCGAGCTCGCCGCGAAGCGGCGCGTCCGTCCAGAGTCGTCGGATCGCCTCCGCCATCGCGTCCCGGTCGTCAGGAGCGAACTGGAGCGCCGCGTCGCCCGCGAGATCGCCGAGCGACGCTGCGCTCGAGCACGCGACGGCCACCTTCGCTCGGAACGCCTCCTGGACGGGCATCCCGAATCCTTCGAATTCGCTCGGGAAGACGAGTATCCGGGCGAGGGCGTAGAGAGCGTGGAGCTCGGCGGGGCTGACGAACCCCACGAACCGCAAGAGGTGCCCGACGCGCAGCTCGCGGGCTCGCCGCTCGATACGCGTGCGCAGCTCGGTCGTGCGTCCGGTGCACACGACCGGAACCTCGACGCCGCGATCCCGCGCGAGCGCCAGTGCCTCGACGAGCCCCAGGTGGTTCTTGTGACGGAATGTCTGGGCGGGATAGAGGGCGAACGCGTCCGGAAGGTGGAAGGTGTCTCGGACGCGCCGCAAGGCCGCTTCCGTCGGCGCGGGGTAGGCGTCGAGGACCGGGGCCCAGCCGATGACCACGATCTTGGACGGCTCCAGCCCGAACTGCTCGACGAGGTCGCGCTTCCCCCAGCGCGTGAGGGCCACGACGCGCGAGGCCTGCCCGCAGAGCGCGCGGTACGTATCCTCTCGCCAGCGGAGATCGAAGCGAGAGAAGTTGCCGGGAAGGTGACGGTGCTGCAGATCGTGCGGGACGTAGATGCTCGGGATCGTGGTCCGGAACCCATGCTGCTGCGCGAAGTGCATGACGTCGGGCCGCGCTGCCTGCACGACGGCGTTCGCCGGCGGAAGCGGGATCGGACGGCGCGCAGCGATCTCCTGGGTCACGCGATCGAGCAGAGGCTTCGGGACGAGCGACCGGACCGCGGCGCGCCACCCTCCGCGGGGCCGCGGCCTCTCGCAGGCGAGCAGCTCGCAAGAGCCTTTCAGATACGGCTCGAGCCAGTCGCAGTCCTCGTACGCCAGGAACAGGTACTCCTCCTCCCCGCCCTCGAGCCGAGACAGCCCGTTCGCCAGCCCGATGAGCGTCTGCTGGACGCCCCCCGGCACCCCATCCCCGAGCCGGGCGTCGATGCAGACGCGCAGGATCCCTCGGGCGGCCATCAGAGAGCGAAGACGTCCGCGATCGCACGTTCGCGACCGCTGGCGAGGTCGAGGACCGGCAGCTCCGAGATCAGGCGCAGCCGGTCGCGGTGAGCCGTGACGAGGGTGAGCCGACCACGCGCGTCGCGGGACTCCCGGAAGCGGCTCTCGACCCAGCCCTCGCGCGCCGTCAGCGCGGGCAGGGCTTCGGCGAGGTCCGCGCGAACGAAGAACGCATCGTTTCCAGCGCTGTTCGCTCCCACGAACCGGTAGCCTTTCCGGTCAGCGAGCGCGCAGAGGGCGGGCAGCGAGGCGCCGAAGTACAGATTCGAGGAGTGGGCGCGCCCGCGCTCGAAGCGCTCGGCATAGGGGACGGTCACGGCGTGCTCGGCGCCGAACACGCTGTTGAACTCGACGACGAGGATTCGCGGCGAGATGACCTCGATGGCGTCGAGGATCCAGTAGTCGTTGCCGTCGACGTCCACCGACAGCAGACCGATGTCTCCCACGAACCCCGCATCCGCCAGCAGAGAGTTGATGTTCTCCCGCGTGATGAATGCGGTCACCGCGTCGATGCTGTGGCGCCACGCGAGCTCGGTGCGAGCGAGGAACCGGCGATGTGCGTCGCCCGCGTCCAGGATGAGCCCCCTCCAGTTGTCGTGGCAGAGGAGGAAGCGCGTGTTCGACTCCGAGTAGTCCTCGACGCCGAACTCCACGAACGCGCGGTTCTCGATGGGAACCTTGCCCAGGAGGTACTGGATGATCCCGTCCTCCCCCCATTGCGAGAACACCCGAAACTCCGCCTCCTGGATGTTCCGGAACGTGCGCTCGCAAACCGCGCGGCTCTCGATGCCGCCCAGCGCCAGGCGCAGCTGCTCGACCTGACGTTCGAGCGCGTCGACGCGCGGCCCGATGCGAGCGAGGCCGCGCAACGCCGCCAGGATCGAGGACGTGTTCATCGCTCGATCACCTCGCATGCGATGCGGCGAAGGGCACGGGCCGCCTCGAGCGCCGCGGGGACGGCAGCGCAGGTGAGGTATGAGACGACCGTCGCGGCGATGACGCCGGCGATGCCGAAGTGTCGCGCGAGCACGATCGAGAGGACGACGTTCGCGACGGCAGCGGCGATCCCGTAATAGATCTGGCCCGTCAGCTGCCCGATGCCGTTCAGCATGCACGCCACGGCGTTGGCGGGAGCGGAGACGAGGCTCCATGCGGCCATCCAGCCGAGCAGCGCCGTCGAAGGGACGGCTGCAGCCCCGGCCCAGGCCGCGATGATGGGCCTCCCGAAGAGGGCGAGGGGCACGGCGAACGCGGCCGCCGCGGCCGCGCTGACCACCACGCTCGTGCGAAGGGTCCTCGCGATCCACTCGCCATCCCTCTTGGCGAGCGCCTCGGCGTAAGCGGGCCAGAGGTACGGCAGGTACAGCCCGACGATCATCGTCCCCACCGCGAAGAGACGCCACGTGACGCTGTACGGAGTGACCTGGTCGGCTCCCAGCACGTGGGCGATGATGATGTTGTCCGTTCCGAAGAGCACGATCCCGATGATCTGGATCGCGAAGAAGCGGCCCCCGTCTCGCCACAGGCGCGCGAAGCTCGTCCGGCGCACCGTGTGGATGCGGGGGCGTAGCGCAGGTCGCGTCCAGAAAAGCCACCCTGCGCTGATGAGGGCCGCCGCCGTCTGCACTCCAGACACCGCCAGGACCAGCGACACGAGCCCCCCGTCCGTGCGCGTCACGAAGACGATCGCGATGAGGGACGCGACGTTCGCCGCGGCGGACCAGCCGTTCGCGAGCGCACCCTCCTGTCGCGCGGCGTACACGCGCTCGGCGATGGAGAAGGGAAACGCGACGATGTAGAGCACGGCTGCGATCGCGACCGCGGCGCCGATCTCCGCCTTCGCGACGGGGGAGGTGACGTTGAACACCGCCGACCAGGACACCCAGGGCCACGCGACGGTGGCAACCGCCAGGATCGCCGCGGCCAGCCCCGCGAGCGTGAAGAACGCCGTCGAGACGTGCGACCGGGCCTCCTCGTCTCGCCCCCGTCCGTACGCCTCCGCCACGGCGTTCGTCAGCCCATTCCCCACGCCCAGATCCGCGATCTGCATCCAGGCCAGACACGCGCTGAGCGTCATCCAGGCACCGTACCGTTCGGCGCCGAGGTACCGCACGGTGAGGGGTACGGTCACCAGCCCGGCGATGATCGAGATCCCGCGCACGGCGAGCGCCGAGACGGCCGCCTGTACGATGCGCACGTGCCGGCGCTGCCGATCGCCCGAGGGCTCGGCGCGCCCGAGCGTCAGGTCCACCCACCTGCGCCCGATGGGAAGGTCTCTCGTCTCACGTGACATGGGTCGATCGGTCGAGGCAACCTACGGCGACGGGGTGTTCGACTCTATCCTTCGTCGGCCGACGGGGCCGTCCGGTCAAGCATCTCGTGACCGCCGTTTGTACCTCATCGCCCCGCGTGTGCCCACGCCCCTGCGACGAGGGCTGGGGGCTATACTGCCGGCCTCGATGAAAGTGTCTTTCGTCATCCCCACGCGCAACCAGGCGGGGTTCATACGCCGCTGCATCGACGGCTGCCTCGCGCAGAGGGTGCGCGGCGCAGAGGTCCTCGTCGTGGATGGCCAATCGACCGACGGAACGCTCGACGTCCTCCGCGAATATGGAGGTCGCGTGCGCTGGGTGTCGGAGGCCGACTCGGGCCAGTCGGAGGCTGTGAACAAGGGGATCGCGTGCGCGTCGGGCGACGTAGTCGCCTGGATCAACTCGGATGACTTCTACCCGGACGCGACGGTGTTACCGGAGGTCCTGGCGGCCTTCGAGGCGGACCCGGTCACGGACGTCGTCTACGGCAGCGCGCTCGTCGTGGACGCGGACGGGAACGTGCTCCGGGAGCAGCGGGCGCGACCCATGAGCTCCGCCGTGGAGCTGCTGGTGAGTCCGAATGCGCCTTTCATGCAGCCGGCCGTGTTCTTCCGGCGGAGACTGTTCGTGGAAGCGGGCGGCTTGCGACACGACCTTCACTACGCCATGGACTACGACCTGTGGCTTCGGATGTTTCCGCGTGCGCGGGGCTTTCGGTTCCTCGCCCGTCCGCTCGCGTGCGTCACCTTTCACCCCGGGGCAAAGTCGATCGCGGGCATGCTCCCGCAGATCCGCGAGCTCGGGCAGCTCAAGCGCGACCACCGCGCGGCGTTCGAGCTCGGCTGGCGTGACCGCGCGCGGCTCCGTGCCGGGATGGCCTCCCTGTATTCCTACTGGGCGGCGGTCCGCCTGGGACTGAGGCGAGCTTCGTAGATGACGGCCACCGCGTCGGGCGCCGCACGCACCGTTCTGTACGTCGAGCACGCGGGTGCGCCGGGCGGCTCGTGCGTGAGTCTGGCGACGCTCCTCCGCCGTCTCGACGCACGGCGTTATCGACCGATCGTCCTGCTGGTCCGGCCGAGCGAGGAGATGCGCCGCTTCTACTCGGACGCCGGCATCGAGGCCGTGTCGTGGCCCGGAATCAGGACGCTCGAGCACAGCACGGCAGAGTGGTCCGGCGTGCACTCGCCGCTCACCTGGCCGTCGGCGCTCGCTTCGCTGTCCAGCTGGAGGACGACGCAACGGCGTACGCTGGAGGCTGTCTCTGCATTTCGCCCGGCGCTCGTCCACCTGAACTCCGTCGTGCTCTACCCGTCGGCGCGCGCTCTGCACCTCAGCGGCGTCCCGTTCGTGTGGCACGTGCGGGAGATGCCGGTTTCGGGGCACTTCGGCTGGCGTCGGCACCAGCAGCGAAACGCGCTCACGAGGTGGCCGAAGTTCGCGCTGTACTTGTCCGAGTCCGCGCGCCACGCCTGGGTGGGGAACGCGCGCGGATGGATCGCGCCCGAGCCGGTGGAGACGCACCGCTTCGATCCTCGCCTCGACCGCGCCGAGGCGCGACGATCGTTGGGGATCCCCGAGGCTGCGCGCGTCATCCTGTACGTCGGCGGGATCGCTCGGATCAAGGGGATCTTGCCGCTCCTCGAGGCGCTCGCGCGGGTGCGAGCGAGCGAGCCCCGCGCGGTGTGCCTCATGCCGGGCGGAGACGTCACCCCTCCGCGCACGCTTCTCTACAGCGCGGCCGCGGCCGTCCTTCCGGCCCTCGGATCGGGCACGCTCACGCAGCAGGTCGCGTCGAGCATCGAGAGATGGCACCTCGAGTCCATGCTCCTCCGGCACCGCTTCGCTGGAGAGATCGAGCGTCACCTCGCCGCGAGCGACCTCCTGGTCTTCCCGGCGGTGGCGGACCACTTCGCGCGGCCGATCGTGGAGGCGGGCCTCATGGAGAGACCCGTGGTCGCCTCGGACCTTCCACTCGTCAGCGAGCTGGTGGAGGACTGGAAGACCGGGCTGCTCGCGCCGCCGGTGGATTCCGCCACGCTGGCCGCGCGCATCCTGGAGCTCCTCTCCGATCCGGAGCTGTCGGCGCGCATGGGCCGGGCAGCGCGGGCGCGCATGATCGAGCGCTTCGACGCTGGCAGGAACGCGGATGCCCTCATGGATCTCTACGATCGTGTCGTCGACGGGCGCGGCGGCACAGGAGCGGAAAGTCAGTGAGAGTGACCGTCCTTACGCCCACCCTGGACGCCGAACGCTTCCTCCCGGACTGCATCGCTTCGGTGCGAGCGCAGGAAGGCGAGGGCGTCGAGATCGAGCATCTCGTCATCGACGGGCAGTCGAGCGATCGGACCGTGGAGCTCGCGCGCGCGGGCGGTGCGGACGTGCACGTCGCCCGGGACGGCTCCCTCTACGAGGCCTTGAACCGGGGGGTTCGACTCGCTCGCGGTGACGTGATCGCATGGCTGAACGCCGACGACACGTTCGAGCCGGGGGCGCTCGCGAAGGCCGTCTCCCGGCTCGAGCGCACGCCGTCGGCGGAGCTCGTGATCGGGCACTATGCGATTGCGCGCGGCGGGCGACGCCGCATCATGAGGACCCGCGCGGACGCGCTGGTGCGGATCCGTTCGGGAGTACGCCAGGATAGCTGGGTCACGCCGCTCGCGGTGCTGTATCGCTCGGATACGCTGCGCCGGCTGGGTGAGTACGCTAGCTCGTACCGGATCGCCGCGGACCTCGATCTCTGGCTGCGAGCTGCGGCCCGCGAGCCGCCGCTCGTCGTGGCGCACTGCGGCGCGGTGATCGGCACGTTTCGGGTGCACGAAGACTCCCTCAGCACGGGAACGAGCCCGGAGCGGAGCCTCAAGGAGACGATCGAGATTGCGCGCGGCTGGTACGATCGGGCGGACACGCCCGAGGGCGTGCGAGCCTTCGCGCGGTATCTCTATCGCCGGCACGAGTTCCTGCTCCGCATCTGGCAGCTTCGCACGGAGCCCCGCTGGCGCAAGGCGATGGCCGCGTACCAGTGCTACCGGGAGCTGAGCACCCTCGGCCCGGGGACGCTCCGCGACTTTCTGGTGCCGCTCAGCCCGTGACGGAATGACCCACTTCATGGATCCAGGCGAGCGGGGGTCGAGGTCCGCGGCGCGTATGCGAGGTCGAGAGAGGGTGACCTGGTGAGGATCGGCGTCTCGCTGCTCTCGTTCCGGCCGGGCAAGATAGGAGGAGCCGAGACCTACGTCCGCCGACTGCTGGCGTCGCTGCCCGCCGCGGCCGGCGGAGACCAGCTCGTCGCCGTGCTCGACGGCGATCTCGCGCCAACGCTCGACACTCCTGGGTTCGAGCGCCTCGTCGTCCCGCGCGGTTCGAGGGCGGTGGTCATCGAGCGGATCGCCGAGGCGTTCACGCCGTGGCGAGCGCGGTACCTCGAGCGTGCGCTCCGGGGAGCGGCCCTGGACGTGACGCTCTTCCCGCAGCAGTCCGTCTTCCCGCGGCGAGCGCCGGGCGCCGCCGTCGTGACCGTGCACGACGTCCAGCACCTGTATCACGCCGAACGATTCCCGCTCTTCGACCGGGCGTTCCGTGCGGCGCTCTACGGCTTCAGCTTGGCGCGCGCGTCGCGCGTCATCGCGATCTCCGAGTTCACGCGGAGGACGCTGACCGAGCGCGCAGGGCTCCCCGCCTCCCGGGTCGCCGTGATCCCGCACGGCTTCTCGCCCGACCCAGGGCCGGTCTCCCCGCGCGAGGACCTCCCGAGGCCGTACCTCTATTACCCGGCCGCCACGTACCCGCACAAAGGCCACGCCACGCTGTTCCGCGCGCTCGCGGCGTTGCGCGAGCGCGGCGCGCTTGCCCACCATCTCGTCCTCACCGGAGAGAGGACGAGCCGCTGGCCCGAGCTGCAGCGGCTCGCGCGGTCCCTGGGGATCTCCGAACGCGTGCGGCACCTCGGGTTCTTGCCGACCTCCGAGGTGCGCCGCGTCTACGCGGGCGCAGACGCGGTCGTGTTCCCGAGCGAGTACGAGGGCTTCGGGCTCCCGGTGCTCGAGGCAGCGGCGCTGCGCAGGAGGCTCATCACCGCGCGCCTCGAGGTGTTCGACGAGATCGGCGTGCCGCGGGCTCAGCAGATCGACTTCGGGGATCCGGACCAGCTGCTGACGGCAATTCGAGACGCCGCGCCGGTGTCACTCCAGCGGCGGCCACTCACCTGGGAAGAGGTGGCGTTCCGGACGCTCGAGGCGCTGCGGGAGGCTGCCCGCGAGGCCTCCGCGGACGGGGCTCAACGGGATCGCTGATCGTCGCTTGCCGGCCGGACTCGCCCCGCACCGCTTCAGCTCGCCCGGCGCTCGGCGCCGGGCTCCGCCCCGGCGGCGCGATCGGCTCGCGCCCGCGCCTCGTCTCGCTCCGCGGAGAGGATGGCCAGCTCCTGCGTGAGCCGGCGCACCTGCTCGGTGAGCCGCGAGAGCACGGTCGAGAAGTGGACGCTGATGAGGAGCAGGAAGACGAGCCCGAAGATGAAGAGCGTCGTGGTCGGGTTGACCGCGCCGCTGAGCCGCGTGAGCCACTCGACGAGCCCGTACCAGATCGAGAGCACCAGCATGCCGAGCGTGGTGATCACCCACAGGAACGAATACTCCTCGCGGAGCCTGCGTCTGCGGATGAGCTCGAGGATCACACCCAGGGTCACGACGCTGACGGCCATCGCGAAGACGTGCTGGTTCGTGGTCATCATCGCTGCTCCCTCCGGAGCGGCACGAGGAACAGCGCGAGCGACATCCGGAACACGTAGTAGAGCGGCTTGACGAAGCCGCCATGCATGCTCTTGCCGGGTGGCGACGGCAGCATCCGGACCGGTACCTCTGCGAGGCGCAGGCCGGACCGCGCCACCATCGCGAGAACGTCCGCGTCCGGGTAGTCCACCGGGTAGCGCTCGTGCGAGTAGAAGTGCAGCGCCTCCCGCGAGATCGCCTGGAAACCGCTCGTCGGGTCGGTGATCCGCTGCCCCGAGAGGGCGCTCGCGACCGAGCCGAAGAGCCACATCCCGAGCCGCCGCAGGAGAGGGGGGCGGTACGAGCCACCATCGAGGAAGCGCGAGCCGACGACCACGTCGGCTTGCGCCAGCGCGCCGAGGAGGGGGCGGATCGAGGCCGGATCGTGCTGCCCGTCCGCGTCGAGCTGCAGCACGGCGTCGTAACCGTGACGAAGCGCGTAGCGATACCCGGTCTGGAGGGCGGCGCCGTACCCGAGGTTCACGGGATGCGTCGCGACGATCGCCCCGCCGGCTCGCGCTTCGACGACGGTGTCGTCCCGCGACCCGTCGTCGACGACCAGCACGTCGCCCGCGACCTGCCCACGAACCGCCTCCACGACGCGCCGGATCTGACGCGCCTCGTTGAAGGCGGGCATCACCACGAGAATTCGAGGGTTCTCGGAGAGAGTCATCGGTCCGCCGCCCGGTGCACGAGTCGCGCCTGAGGCCCTGGGACGTAACACAACGGTAACGCGGGGGAAACCGGAGGCATGCCCGCGCCGAGCCTCTGGGGCCCACGAAAGATTTGCGCTCACGGGCAGCCGTTTTGCCGGCGGCGAGCATGGGCAGATAATGCCCCGCTCCGGAGGCGCCTTGAAGGTCAGCGTGGTTACGCCCTCGTTCAACCAGGGTGCCTACATCGAGAGGACCATCGAGAGCGTCCTGGCGCAGCGCGGCGCGTTCGAGCTCGAGTACCTCGTCGTGGACGGCGGCTCGACGGACGAGACGCTGGCCATCCTCCGCCGGTACGAGGGGCGCCTGCGCTTCGTGTCCGAGCGCGATCGCGGGCAGTCGGACGCGATCAACAAGGGTATCCGGATGACCACGGGCGACGTCGTCGCGTGGCTCAACTCCGACGACACCTACGCGCCGGGCGCCCTCGATGCGGTCGTGCGCACGCTCGGCGGGACCGGCGCGCGCTGGTGCTTCGGCGAGTGCCCGATCATCGACGAGCAGGACGTCGAGGTCCGGAGCGCCATCGCCAGGTACAAGGCGTGGGTCTCGCGGCGCTACAGCCTGCGGCGCCTCCTGGGCCGCAACTTCATCCCCCAGCCGGCGACGTTCTTCCGGCGCGACATCCTCGACGAGGTCGGTCCGCTCGACGAGTCGCTCCATTTCGCGATGGACTACGACCTGTGGCTGCGGTTCGCGCGCGTGGCGGAGCCGGTCTTCGTGCCGCGGCCGCTCGCGCGCTTCCGGTGGCACGGGGCCTCGAAGACGGGGGCCGGGTACAGGGCGGGTGCCTGGGAGTGCTTCCGCATCGCGAGCGCGCGCGCCCGCGGGGTGGAGCGGCTCGCGCTTCCGGAGCACCTGCTCCATCTGGCGGCGCAACTCGCCGTCTATCGCCTGCTCGACCTCGCCCGACCACGCCGAGCGGCGGTCGCGTCGCGCGACGCGCCGGCGAGGGATACCCGCCGTCGCTGAAAGAGACACGGGCCGGCGGGATCGCTCCCGTCGGCCCGTCCTGCTTCGGTCCCACCCCCGACTACTTCTTCTCTTCCTTCCGGGCGGCGATCTCCTTCTCGAGCCTCGAGAGCTCGGGCGTCGCCTCGCCCGCGGCCTTCTTCTCCTCGCCGGCCTTGCCGGTCAGGTGCGCCTCACCCGGCGTCCACCCCGGCGAGACGGTCGAGGCGAGCTCGGTCGCGCCGCGCTTCACGCCGCCGGTGAGCTTCTTCACGAGGGCGTTCGCGAAGAGATAGAACCCGATGAACGGCAGGAACATCAGGAACACGAGCCCGGCGAGCGGCACCACGGCGAGCACGAGCAGGAAGGGCAGCCTCAGGTACCTCGCCGTCGCGTCGCCCGGAAGCCGTCCGCCCTCCGGCGGCACCACCTCGACTCCCCACCGCCTCGGGCTCCAGTAGTAGCCGCTCTCGACCTTCGAACCACCGGTGTGCCGCGTCATGATCGCCTCCTCGCCGTGCTCGGGAAACCGTGTCCGCGCTAGCTCTTCCGCTTGTCGCCGATCTCCTTCTCGAGGGCGTCGAGCCGCGCCTCGGCGCCCGTCGGCCCCTTCTCCTCGGTCCCGGCGCCCTCCGCGGGCTTGCCGGTGAAGTGCGCCTCGCCGGGCTGCCAGCCGGGGCTCACGGTGGACGCCAGCTCGGTCGCGCCGCGGTGGAACATGTTCACGATCGGGCTCACGAGGGCGCGGGCGAAGATGACGAACCCGATCATCGGGAGGAACATGAGGAAGGTGAGGCCGAGGATGGGGATGAGCGCGAGGGCGACGACCGTCGGCACCTTCATCCACTCGCCCTTGCCCTCCGGCAGCCGGTCGCCGTCCTTCGCGATGGGCTCGACGTGCCACTTGATCGCGTTGAAGTAGTAGCCGCCCTTCACTGCGCTTCCGCTCTTGAACTTGTTGGCCATGGTGTTTGGCTCCTTTCGATGCTCAATCTCGCTCAATCACGGTCGAACCGAAATGCGGACGAATGCCCAATCGTGAGGGAAATAGTCCGGTCTGCGGCCGGCGCGTCGCCCGAGAAGAGCAGCGCGCGGCGCCGGAAGGGGCCGGTCGCGGAGGCCGGAGCGAGGTGGGGTGGCGAACCGGCGTCTTCCGTCGCCCGATGCCGGAGCGGACACGCTCCGACTCCGGAGGAGACGTGGGGCGAATTCCCGATGCGCGGGAAAGCCGCAGCGGCCGCGGCAACCTGCCGCAACGCGAAGCGTGCGGCTCCCTCGGTGGGGTTACTTCCCCTCGGAGCGCAGCTGCATCCCGAGCTGCATGTGCTGCCGGGCGAGGTCGATGCGACCCTTGCGCCCGTAAGCGAGGCCGAGGTTGTACTGGGCGTTCGCGTCGCTCGGCAGCAGCGCCACCGCAAGCTCGAGGTGCGCGATCGCCTCGTCGACCTGCCCCTTCTCCACGAGGGCTACCCCGAGATTGTTGTGCGCCTCCACGTACTCGGGATCGGCGCGCAGCGCGAGCCGGTACTGCGCGATCGCGGCGTCGACTTCGTGCTTCGCCATCAGCGCCTGGCCGAGGTTGAGGTGCGGCCTGGGTTTGTTCGGAGCCTTCGCCGCCGCGTCGCTCCAGAGGGAGAGCTCGCTCCTCCACACCTCGTTCCGCACGAACGTGGTCACGGCGAGGACGAGGACGATGGCGCCCCCGACGGCGAGCGCGATCGCTTGCGCTCGCGCGTTCCCGGCGCGGGCCACGACGAGCGCGCCACCGGTCGCGAGCGCGGCGAAGAGCCCCACCGACGGCAGGTAGACCCGGTGCTCGAAGAACACGTCGCCGATCGGGATGAAGCTGGACTCGACGGAGAGCGTGAGGAAGAACCACGCGATGCCGAGCGCGACGATCCGGGCGGCGGGATCGAGCGGCTCCGGTGCGCTCGCTCGGGAGCGCCGGAGGAGCCACACGGCGAAGCCCGCCACCAGCGCCAGCAGCGAGGCCGCTGCCATGACGGGCGCTGCGAATGGGCTGGTGTAGAGGGGGAAGTCGTGATCGACGTTCTGCCCCACGGGGACGAGGACGAGCCGCAGGTACGTCGCGACCGCGGGGAGCTGCGTGATGAGATAGTCCCAGCGCGAGAGATCCGTCTGGTTCGTCAGCGCCGCCGCCTGGGCGCCGAGGCTCGCGGATCGACCGAGATCGAGCATCGTGAGCGGTATGATCGGGAGCGTGGCGAGGATCGGTCCGACGTACAGCGCGCGCCTCCTCGCGTCGCCCTGGAACAGGACGGCCTCCAGGAGCGCGACGCTCAGGGGTAGCGTGAACGCGATCTCCTTCGTCTTCATCGCCAGGATCGCGGCGACGAGGACCGGGACGTACTCCGCGACCGCTCGGAGCGCGCCCGTCGGGCGCGCCTCCCGCACGATGCGCCAGCGCAGGTAGAGGACGACCGCCAGGAGGTAGAAGGTCGTCGCGAGCGACGCCATTCGCTGCGCGACGTACGCGACCGCCTGCGTTTGCAGGGGATGCGCCATGAAGAGCGCCGCCGCGACGAGCGCTATCCAGTGGCCCCGGTCCGCGAGCGCGGACCGCTTCAGTGCGGTCGAGCGAAAGAGAAGGCACACGAGCGCGTAGGAGAGCGATCCGTTGAGGAGATGGATCGCGATGTTCACGAGGCGGTAGCCGGCGGGATCGAGGCCGCCGACCGCGTGGTTCAGCGCGAACGTGGCGAAGGCCACCACGCGATGCGGGCTGGCGCGGTACCCCGCCGAACCCGCGAAGTAGTTCGAGAGATCGCGGATGACCGGGTTCTCGACGATGACTTGGAAGTCGTCGAAGACGAAGTCACCCCGGAAGGCATTCGAGTACGCCAGGAGCCCGAGGGTGACGAGCGCCGCGACGGCGACGAGATGGCGACGAGCCGCAGCGGGGATCTTCGGCCGCGACGGCATCGAGCCTGGCGTCACGGCCTTGGAGATGGGTCGCGGAAGTGTCATCGATACGCTTGGATTCGGACGCAGGGTGGGCAGCATACACCCGCGGTCGGGGCTCTGGACCGGCCCGGCGCCCGCCTGGCGCCGCACGCCGCGAGCGAGTGACCCGCCTGCCGCGGCCGCTCACCTGAGCCGCTGTCCGCGTTCGCGCCGCGTCAGCCCGAACTGCGTGAGCGTGCGCTCCACGCTGCGCACCGAGACCTCGTGCCCGAGCCCGGCGAGCTCCTCGGCGATCGCGGCCGCGCTTCGCTCCGGCTCTCGCAGGCGAGCGCGGACGATGTGGCGGACGACCTCGAGCGGGCGCCGCCACGCGCTGCGCGGGCCCGGCGGCCGCGCGATGAGCCCCTCGAGCCCGTTCTCCCGGAAGCGGCGAAGCTTCTCGTAGTAGGCGCTGCGGGATCTGCCGAAGCGGGCCAGCACCTCGTCCAGCGGCGCGCCGCTCGTCTCTCCCTCGATCAGCATGAGCAGATCGAGGGAGGCCCCGTCGCTCGCGGGTAAGGAAAGGATCCCGCCGGGGCCGCGGATGACGTTGCTCTCGGGCTTCATGTAACTGGGGCTCCTCCGGTCCGTCCGGCCGATGCTGGCGGCAAACTGCCGCGGGAAAGCAAGGCGGGTGCCGCACCCAGGGTCACGAGATGTCAAGGGAAATCCCGTAACCGATGGGTGACGATTGGGGATCTCACCCACCGTGTTGGGGCAGGTACCCCAGCCGTGCCCCACGCACGCCCCGCGCGCCGGCTGCCCAGCGCGCATGCAGGGGTTTCGCCTCCCTCGGCCGTGTGGGAGGTAGCGCGCAAGGCTTGCGCAGACCGGCTCGGGACTCCTGGGAAATCTGGCGGGGATACGGGGGGCACGGCGCTTGCTCGCGTGGCCCGGAAGATCGCGAAAGGAGCCGCCGTGCTCGTCGCAGTCGGGCTCAACCAGAAGGGCGCAACCGTGGCGGACCGAGAGGTGCTCGCGCTGTCACCGGACGACCTGCAGCCGGCGCTCGCCAGCTACGCGGCGCTCGACGGCATCGAAGAGGTCGCGGTGATGTCCACGTGCTACCGCGTGGAGATCTTCGCCGCGACGCGCTGTCCCGCGGCCGCGACGCTCGCGCTTCGCCAGGCGCTGAACGCCCGCGCCGGCAGGGAGCTGCCGCTGTTCGAGGTCCAGGGCGAGGAGGCGTTCCGGCACCTCGTGCGCGTGGCCTCGAGCCTCGAGTCCGCCATCCTCGGCGAGCCGCAGATCCTCGGGCAGTTCAAGGACGCGTTCCAGCGCGCCATCGAGCTCGGCGTCGCGGGCAAGGAGCTCACCGCGGTCCTGAACCGGGTGCTGGCCGGGGCGAAGCGCGTCCGCACGGAGACCGCGGTCGGGCGCGCGGGCATCTCCTGGGGGAACGCGGCAGCGACCCTCGCCGAGAAGGTGATCGGCCCGATGCAGGGCCGGCGCGTGGTCGTGGTCGGCGCCGGCGAGATGGCGCGGCTCTCCGCGCAGCACCTCCGGGACCAGGGCGCCCGGATCGTCGTGCTGAACCGCACGCTCGCGAACGGCGAGGCGCTCGCGCAGGAGGTCGGCGGTATCGCTCGGCCCCTCGACGCGCTCGAGGAGGAGCTCGCGGAGGCGGACGTCGTCGTGTCGGCGGCCCCGGTCGCGCCCGCCGCGTTCCAGCCCGAGGCCATGGCCCGGCTCTCGCGCGCGCGGCGGCGGCCCATCGTCCTCGTGGACCTCGCCGTCCCGCGCGCGATCCCCGCGGCGACCGGCAACGTGCGCGACGTGTACCTCTGCGACGTCGACGACCTGGATCGGGTGATGAAGGCCGCGATGACCGAGCGCGTGGCCGCGGTCGCCGAGGCCGAGCGGATCATCGCGGACGAGGTCGCGAAGTACGTTCGGGCCGAGGCGGAGCGCCGGGCCGCGCCGCTCATCCAGGAGATGCGCAGCCGCGCGAGCGCGATCGCCCGCGAGGAGGTGGAGCGCACCCTCCGCAGGCTCGGGGAAGATCCGGAGCTCGAAAGGAGGCTCGACGCGATGGCCGGCTCCATCGTCTCGAAGATCCTCCACGCGCCGAGCACCAAGCTGCGCCAGGCGGTGTGCGAGGGATGCGCAGGAGAGGCGCTGGTCGCCGCCGCTGTCGAGATCTTCGAGCTTTCTGCCGACATCCGCGTACATCGCGGAAACGCTGCGTGAAGTGCCGCCGGGGACGGCGCCTTCCCGTCCGTCGCTGTCCTTGCAATGATGGCGGTGGGCCGAACGTTGTCCCCTAGCGGATGAATCCACTCGAACGCCTCTTCAAGCGGCTCGACTCGAGCATCCGGGCGCGCATCCTGCTCCCGACGGCGCTCCTGTTCGCCTTGACGATGGCGGCGATGGTCGCGGGGGCCGTCCACCTCTACGGCTCGGACATCGAGCGCGGACGCCGCGAGCGCGCCCAGATCTTCACGGAGATGGTGGCGTCGGGCGTCTCGAACACCATGCTCTCGGGCCAGCCGAACGCCGTCCCGGCGCTGCTCGGGACCCTGATGGCGCACAACAGCGAGCTGCTCGCGGCGAGCCTCGTCGCGCCGACCGGCTACATCTCCGTGTCGACCGCGCCGGCCCTGATCGGCGCGGTGCCGTGGCCGGATCTCCGCAAGTTCGAGACCACGACCGTGGTGCAGTCGCCGAACGGGAACGAGCTGGAGTACGCGGTAATCCACCCGATCCCGAACGCCACCGCGTGCGCGCGCTGCCATGGGACCCACTCGCCCGTGAACGGCTGGCTCGACCTCCGCTTCAGCCGCGATCCCATCGAGCTGTCGGAGTCCCGCCTCGCGAAGACCCTCCTGTTCGCGGCGTCCGGAGCGCTCGTCTGCCTGCTCGCCATCCTGCTGTGGCTGCTCGGGCGCGAGGCCGTGAGCCCGCTGCAGCGCCTCGTCGCCGCGATGAAGCGGGCCGAGGCCGGAGAGCTCACGGTGCGCGCCGACGAGGGGCGCTCCGACGAGCTCGGCACCGCCGCCCGGGGGTTCGACGCGATGCTCGCCGCCCTCCGCCGGAGCCAGGCGGAGCTCGAGGCGTTCTACCGCGAGCGGATGGTGCGGGCGGACCGGTTCGCGGCGGTCGGCGAGGTCGCGACGGGCCTCGCCCACGAGATCAAGAACCCGCTCGCCGGGCTCTCCGGCGCGCTCGAGCTCCTCGCGGAGGACCTCGCAGAGGACCCGCAGCACGCCGAGGTGGTCGGCGAGATGCGCCACCAGGTGCAGCGCCTCACGCACACCATGGAGAGCCTGCTCAGCTTCGCCCGGCCTCCGAAGGCGAGGCTCCGCTCCACCGACGTGAACGGCACGCTCGAGAAGGTGCTCTTCCTCATCCGCCAGCAGTCGCGCAACGGCGTGGTCGTGGTCGCCCCGGAGCTCGCGCCGGAGCTGCCCCCCGTGCTGGCCGATCCGTCCCAGCTCGAGCAGGTGTTCCTCAACATCTGCCTCAACGCCTGCCAGGCGATGTCCGCCCAGGGGAAGGGGACGCTCACGGTCCACTCGCGGATGGGCGACGGGAACGTCGTCGTCGAGATCGCCGACACCGGTCCCGGCATCCCCACCGACCTCCGCGCCCAGGTGTTCAAGCCGTTCTTCACGACCAAGCGCGAGGGGAACGGCCTCGGCCTCGCGATCTCCGCCCGCATCGTGGCGGAGCACGGGGGGCACATCGGTTACCGCTGTCCGCCGGATGGAGGGACGGTGTTCACGGTGACCCTGCAGCTGGCGCGCCCCGCGCGCGCGACGGAGCACGCCGCATGACGATCCCCTCGGCCCGCGTCCTCGTCGTGGACGACGAGAAGCTGATCCGCTGGTCCGTGTCGGAGCGCCTGCAGCGCAGCGGCTACGAGGTGCTGTCGGCCGAGTCGGGCGAGCAGGCGCTCGAGATGCTCGCCGCGAACCCGCCCGACGTCATGCTCCTCGACGTGCGGCTGCCGGGGATCGACGGGGTCCAGACGCTGCAGCGCGCGCTGGCGGAAAACGCGGACCTCATCGTCCTCATGATGTCCGCCCACTCGACGGTCGACATCGCGGTCGACGCCATGAAGCACGGCGCGATGGACTTCCTCGTGAAGCCGTTCCCGTTCCAGGCGCTCGACGCCGCGGTGGAGCGGGCCATCGCGACCGCGCGCACGCGCCGGCAGATCGCGGCGCTGGCGAGCGAGCGCCGCGGCGGGACCGCGCTCGAGGCGATCGTCGGCGCGTCGAGCGCGATGGAGCAGGTGCGCTCGATGATCTCGCGGCTCGGCGCGTCGGACACGACGACGGTCCTCATCGAGGGGGAGAGCGGCTGCGGCAAGGAGGTCGTCGGCCGCGCCATCCACTTCCAGAGCGCGCGCGCCGAGCGGCCGTTCCTCCAGGTGAACTGCGCCGCCCTCCCGGAGCACCTCCTCGAGTCGGAGCTGTTCGGGCACGAGCGCGGCGCCTTCACCGACGCCCACGCCCAGAAGCGCGGCCTGTTCGAGAGCGCCGAGGGCGGCTCGGTGATGCTGGACGAGATCGGCGACCTCCCCCCCGGCGGCCAGGCGAAGCTCCTGCGCCTGCTCGAGAACAAGACGTTCCGGCGCGTCGGCGGCGTCCAGGAGCTGCGCAGCGACGTCCGCGTCATCGCCGCGACGAACGTCGACCTCGAGCAGCGCGTCGCGGAGGGCCGGTTCCGCGCGGACCTCTTCTTCCGGCTGAACGTCGTCCGGATCGTGGTCCCGCCGCTGCGCGATCACGTGGAGGACGTCGGCGCGCTCGCCGCGCACTTCATCGCCCGCTTCAACTCGGAGATGAAGCGCCAGGTGCGAGGCGTCACGCCCGCCGCGATGGAGCTCCTCAAAGCCTACCGCTGGCCGGGCAACGTCCGCGAGCTGCGCAACGTCGTCGAGCGCGCCTTCATCCTGCACGCAGGGGTCGAGGAGATCCGCCCCGAGCACCTCAGCCCCGAGCTGCGCCGCGCCACGCCGGGGAAGCGCGCCGACAAGCTCGTCCCGAGCGTCACGCCGGACGGCCTCGTGCTCGACGACGTCGAGCGCAAGCTCATCGTCGAGGCGATGGAGCGCGCGAGCGGCAACCAGTCGAAGGCCGCCCGTCTCCTCGGCGTGTCGCGCGACACCCTCCGCTACCGGCTGAAGAAGCACGGGATCGGGTAGGCACGCCCGGGTCCCTCCGCCACCGGTCACTGGCCCAGCGCGAGGGCCAGGTTGCGGGCGTACTGGGGATTGCCAGGGTCCAGCCTGACTGCTTCCCCGAAGTGCAGGACGGCGCGGTCCATCCGCCCGAGGTTCGCGACGCAGATGGCGAGCCCGTTGTGCGCCACCGCCGCGCTGGGATCGAGCTCGAGCGCGCGTTCGTACGCGGCCGCTGCCTCCGAGAATCGACCGTTCACCGAGAGCGCGTAGCCGAGGATCGTGTGTGCAGAGGCGTTCGTCGGCCGCTCGGTGACCGCCAGCTCCGCAGCGCGAGTCGCCTCCGCTGCGTTCCCCGTGGAGGCGAGCGCCGAGGCGAGGTCGACCCGCGCTTCGTGGTGCGCGGGGTCGAGCGCGAGGGCGCGCGTCAGGGCCGGGATGGCCCCCGATGCGTCGCCCGCCGCGAGCAGCGCGTGTCCCAGGTATTCTTGCGCGGCGGCGCTTCGAGGTTCCTCCCGGGCTGCGTCGCTCCACAGGGAGAGATCGCTCCGCCAGACCTCGTTTCGCGAGATGGTCCCCGCGGCGAGGAGGCCGATGACCAGCGCCGCCGTGGCGGACCTGAGTGCCAGCGGCGCTCGAAGAGCGAGCGGATGCTCGAGCGCGATCGCGAGGAGCAGCGCCGCGCCTGCGAGCGGCAGGTACAGGTACCTCTCCGCGACCAGTCCCTCCCCGAGGACCGGAACGTACAGCGCGGGCAGGAGCGGGAGGACGAGCAGGGCGACTCCCACGACCACGCCGGCGCTGCGGCGGCCGAACCAGGCGATCGCCGCGAGCGCGGTAAGGGTGAGAACGCCCCCCACCACTCCGGGCGTCAGTGTCGTCACGACCCCGCGCGCGTGGACCGCGCTGAGGCGCTGCGGCCACACGAGCAAGGCCGAATAGTCGGCGAGCAGCGTCAACGCCGTCAGGAAGCCATCGACGACCCCGACCTTCACCCGGTGTGCTCCTCCCGTCCCCATCAGGCCGCCGAGCGCGTTCACGCGGAGCAGCAAGTACAGGAACGTAGCCGCGGAAAGCGAAGCGAGGATTCTCCAGGCTCGGACGCGCTGCGTCGGGCACCACAGGTCGCCGCGGTTCCCGAATGCCACCACGACGGTGGGGAGAAGCATCACCGCGGGCTCCTTCGCCAGCAGTGACGCCAGGAACAGGACCCCGGCGATGGCAGGGCCCGTCCACGACGACGACCGCCTGCTCGTCGCGACGAGGAACGCGGCCAGGAAGAAGAAGCCGAACGACAGGTCCACGATCCCCGAGATCCACGCCACCGCCTCGGCGTGGACCGGGTGGACCGCGAAGATGAGCGCTCCGATGGCGGGTCCCGAGATGTACAGGCGACTCGCCGAGGTGGCTGCGTCGGGAGCGCACGTCTGCTGCGGGGCGTCCTGACGCGCCCAGCGGACCAGCAGGACGTACACCGCGGCGGATGTCCCGGCGTGCAGGAGGACGTTCGCGGCGTGAAAGCCCCACGCTTCTGGACCGAACACTGCTCGAGACGCCCACAGCAGGACGTGCATCACGGGCCGGTAGTAGCTCGTGTCGAGGCCGGCCGCGAAGGCAGCCATGTGGTGCGTGAACGCGTCGGCGAGAGCGGGGAACCCAAGGATCCACGGATTGTGGAGGACGTTGTAAGCGTCGTCGAACACGAACCCGTTCGCGATGCTGTTGGCGCTCGCGACGAAGGCGACGACGGCGATGCCCACGGCTCGGCTGAGCGTCTGACGCGGCGCGCCCTCGAACATCTCCCGAGTTGTACACGATCCCGAGGCTACGCGGCGCGGCGCCCCTCAGGCGAGGGACGCCGTCTCACGCACGGCCATGAAAGGGAGGAAGCCCGGCGTCAGGCGAGCGCGGCGTCGTCGACGTCCACCGGCGTCCCATCCGTCGGCCACTCGATCTCGCTCGCGAGCGCGTGGAGCTCCTGCTTCAGCTTCTCCTTCGCCCGGATCTCCAGCTGGCGGGCGCGCTCGCGCGAGAAGCCGAAGTGCTCCCCCAGCTCCTTCAGCGTGAGCGGACGATCGGCCATGACGCGCTGCTCGATGATGTAGCGCTCGCGCTGATCGAGGCGCGCGAGGGCCGCGGTCACCTTCGAGGCGACGATCTGCTGCTCCTCGGCGACGGAGAGCTCGTCGTCCTGGGCTGCCGCCTTGCCGGCGACGAAGTCGATGTGCGAGTAGCCGCCGTCGTCGCCCATCGGCGCGTCGAGGGAGAGGTCGCGGCCGTCCATCCGCTGCTCCATCTCCTCGACCTCGGCGGGCTTCACCCGGAGCTTCTTCGCGATCTTGCCCTTGTCCTGCGCGTCGGAGTCCAGGCCGTGCTCGACGGACATCTTGTCGAGCTCGCGCTTCGTCCGCGCGAGGGAGAAGAACAGCTTCCGCTGGGCCTGCGTCGTCCCCAGCTTCACGAGCGACCACGACTTGAGGATGTAGTTCTGGATGTAGGCCCGGATCCACCAGACGGCGTACGAGATGAGCCGGATGCCCTTGTCCGGATCGAACTTCTGCACCGCCTTCATGAGGCCGATGTTCCCCTCCTGAATGAGGTCGGCCATCTTGAAGCCGTAGGAGCGATACTCGTACGAGACCTTCACCACGAACCGCAGGTTGGCCGTGACGAGGCGGTGCGCCGCGCGCGTGTCCCCCTGGTCGCGGTAGAGCCGAGCGAGCCGCTGCTCCTCATCCACGGTCAAGAGAGGAAAGCGATTGATCTCCGATAGATACAGCTCGAGGGAGCTGGTGGTCGTCGGGATCGCGATGCGCTTCATTCGGCCTCCGGAAGGTTGCCTAGTGACGGGAGCTGGAGAAAGCAACGGACGTGCCGCAAAGGGGTAGGGAAAAATTGTGCGCGATTCCAACGGCTTGGCTGTTAGGACAGGAGCCGCTCGGAAACCGGGTGGCTGTAGAAATGACAGGAAACGCGCGAGCCCCCGGCCCCGTTGGGTTTTTTCCCTGTAATTCATTCTGCAAGACCTACGGGGTGGTTGCAGACCTCACTTGCGCGTGACAGACGGGGTACCCAGGTTGTGGCTGCACGCTCGTCGGGATGGCGGCCAGGCAGGTGGATCGTGGAGCGCGAGCAATCGGAACAGCCCAAGAACGCATCGGACTCGGAGGAGAGGGCGGACGCGAACGAGCGGCGCAGCGGGTATCTCGGCTTCGTCGCCCATGAGGTCCGCAACCCGCTCTCGACCGCGCTCTGGACGGCCGAGCTCCTGGCTCGAATGTCGCCCGAGGAGCGTGGCGGGGCTCGGGGCGACAAGCTCTCCGCGATGTGCCTGCGCTCGCTCTCCCGCGTTCGCCAGCTCGTCGAGGATCACTTCCTCTGCGAGCGGCTCGACGTGGCGGGCATCCCCGTGCGCGCGGAGCCGCTCTCCCTGGGCGAGATCCTCGAGGGCCTGCTGGAGCGGCGTCCCGCCGACGCCCCGCCCGTCACCGTCGAGCTCGACGGGCCGATCACGGTGGCCGCCGATCGCTCGCTGCTCGAGCGGGCGATCGAGGCACTGCTCGCCGTCGCGGGCAGCGAGGGAACGCCCGTCCGCGTGGTCGCACGCACGGGGGAGGACGTCTCGATCTCGGTGTCGGGTCATGCGGTGCCACCCGAGGCGCTCGAGGATCCGCGCAAGGGCTCCCCCAGTGATCCGAAGGGGCGGGCCCTCGCGCTTCCGGTCGCCCGCCGCGCGGCGGGGGCGCTACACGGCAGCCTCGCGCTGTCCGAGGATGGTTACCTCCTCACGCTCCCGCGAGTGAGGGCATATACTGCCCCGCCCGATTCACCCCGGGAGCCATGACCGATCCCCTCGTGCTGGTCGTCGACGACGACCCCGACATCCTCGACGCCATCTGCGACATCCTCGAAGGCGAGGGTTATCGCGTGGCGCGCGCGCGTCACGGGGTGGAGGCGCTCGAGCGGGTCGAGGCCGAGAAGCCGGCCATCATCCTGCTGGATCTGATGATGCCCGTGATGGACGGGCTCGCCTTCGCCCAGGCGCTCCGGGAGCGGCCGGGCAGGGCGGAGATCCCCATCGTCGTCATCTCGGCGGACGGCAACCCGCAACGCGCCGCGTCGGTCGGGGCCGCAGGCTACCTGGCGAAGCCATTCGACATCGACGCGCTGCTCGCGCAGGTCGCGCAGATGACCTCGTCGGAGTGCGCCTCGCTCTGACGGCGACATCACCCGACCGCGCCCGGAAAACCGGCGGCGGTACGCGGGCTTCCCTTGACACCCGACCGCCGGACGGGTAGAAACCGCCCCTTTCCAACGGCACGTCCTCCGCGGCCAGTCGTGACGCGCGGCGGACCAATGCGAGGTGACACATGGCGACAGGGCTTCTGGCGAAGAAGCTTGGGATGACGCAGATCTTCACCGCCGAGGGCGACTGCATCCCGGTGACGGTGATCGAGGCGGGTCCCTGCACGGTGGTGCGGCGCAAGACGGCCGAGAAGGACGGCTACGACGCGGTCGTGCTCGGCTGGGGCGAGGTGGACGAGAAGCACGCCCACCGCCTCACCAAGTCCGAGGTCGGCGTCTTCAAGAAGGCCGGCACGCCCATCTTCCGGCACGTGAAGGAGATCCGCGTCAAGGACGCGAAGCTCCTCGGCGAGCTCAAGGCCGGCGACGTCCTCACGGTCGACAAGGTCTTCAAGGAGAACCAGCGCATCGACGTGGCCGGCATCACGAAGGGCCGCGGGTTCACCGGCGTCATGAAGCGCTGGAACATGAAGGGCGCCGCGCGCGACTCGTCCACGGCGCACGAGCACCACCGGCACGTCGGCGCGATCGGTCAGCGCAAGACGCCGGGCAAGGTCTGGAAGGGCAAGCACCTCCCCGGCCACTACGGCGTCGACAACGTCACGGTCCAGAACCTCACGGTCATGGGCGTCGAGGCCGACAAGAACCTCCTCCTCGTGAAGGGGGCAGTGCCGGGCCACAACGACGGCCTCCTCTTCGTCAACACGGCCGTGAAGGGCCAGCCGCGCGCCAAGCAGGTGCAGGAAGTCCGCGCCCGCGCGAAGCCGAAGGTCTAGCGACCTCCGCCGCACGCCGGTCGAAGGACACGAGACGCCGCTCCGGGAGACCGGGGCGGCGTCTTCGTTCGTGGCGCTCGCTCGTGGCGCTCGCGCTCGCTGCCCGCGCAGGGGCCGGAGACGTCGACGCCGCCCGCGGGCGGGGCCCGGGGCGGCGTCGGTGACGGCTGGCTGCTCGAGGACGGCCGAGCGCCTCAGGCCTGCGCCGAGGCGGAGCCGCCCTTCTTGCGGTCGCGCTCCAGCTTGTAGCGCAGGGTCGGGTCGAGGAACTTCTTCCGGAGCCGGATCGAGAGCGGCGTCACCTCGACGAGCTCGTCCTCGGCGATCCACTCGAGCGCCCGCTCGAGGCTCATCTCGCGGGGCGGGGTGAGGAGCACGTTCTCGTCCCGGCCCGCGGCGCGGATGTTCGTGAGCTTCTTCTCCTTCGAGATGTTGAAGTCGAGGTCGTTGTCGTGGCTGTGCTCGCCGACGATCATGCCGGCGTAGACCTTGTCGCCGGGCTTCACGAACAGCGCGCCGCGCTCCTGCGCGTAGAAGCAGGCGTAGGCGACGACGTCGCCGATGCGGTCGGCCACGATGGCGCCGCTCTTCCGCTTCTCGATGCGCCCCTGCCACGGCTCGTAGCCGTCGAACTGCGAGGACATGATGCCCTCGCCGCGGGTGAGCGTGAGGAACTCGCCGCGGAAGCCGATGAGGCCGCGCGCCGGCACGCGGAACTGGAGGCGGGTGCGGCCCGAGCCGAGCGGCTGCATGTCCACCATCCGCCCCTTGCGCGACCCCATGCTCTGCGTGACGCCGCCGACGCCGTCGTCGGGCAGGTCGCAGACGAGCAGCTCCATCGGCTCGTGGACCTCTCCCTCGATGGTCTTGAGGATGGGCTCCGGGTTCGAGACGGTGAGCTCGTACCCCTCGCGGCGCATGTTCTCGACGATCACCGCGAGCTGGAGCTCGCCGCGGCCGACCACCTTGAAGGCGTCCGGCGTCTCGGTGTCCTCGACGCGGATGGAGACGTTCTTGTACGCCTCGCGGTAGAGCCGCTCGCGGATGTTGCGGCTCGTGACGTACTTGCCTTCCTTCCCGGCGAAGGGGCCCTCGTTCACCTTGAAGACCATCGACATGGTCGGCTCCTCCACGCTGATGCGGGGGAGGGCCACCGGATTCGCCGGGTCGGCGATGGTGTCGCCGATGCCGATCTCCTCGGCGCCGGCGATGCAGACGATCTCGCCCGGGCCCGCGTCCTTCACCTCGACGCGCTTCAGCCCGTCGTAGGCGTAGAGCCGGACCACCTTGGCCGGGACGATCTTGCCCTCCTCGCGCATCACCGCGATCGCGTCGCCCTCGTGCAGCACGCCCGAGGAGATGCGCCCGATGGCGAGGCGGCCCACGTAGTCGTCGTAGTCGAGGTTGTCGACCAGCATCTGGACGTGGGTCCCGTCGCCGCCCGGCGGCGGGGGGACGTGGGTGAGGATGGCGTCGAAGAGCGGCTTCAGCGACTCGGCCTCGAAGGCGCCCTGGACCGTGTGGGCCGCCTTGCCCTCGCGGGCGATGGCATAGATGACCGGGAAGTCGATCTGGTGCTCGTTCGCGCCGAGGTCGATGTAGAGCGAGTAGACGAGGTCGAGGACCTCCTTCGCCCGCGCGTCCTGGCGGTCCACCTTGTTGACGACGAGCACGGAGGGGAGCCCGAGCGCGAGCGCCTTGGAGAGGACGAAGCGCGTCTGGGGGAGGGGACCCTCGGCGGCGTCCACCAGCAGGAGCACGCCGTCCACGAGGCGGAGCGCGCGCTCCACCTCGCCGCCGAAGTCGGCGTGGCCGGGCGTGTCGACGATGTTGATCTTCACGCCCTTGTAGGTGACGGCCGTGTTCTTCGCGAGGATGGTGATGCCCTTCTCGCGCTCGAGGTCGTTCGAGTCCATCACCCGCTCGACGAGCTGCTCGTTCGCGCGGAACACGCCGGCCTGGCGCAGCATGAAGTCGACGAGGGTGGTCTTGCCGTGGTCGACGTGTGCGACGATGGCGACGTTGCGGATCTGCTCGCGGGGGGTCATGTAGGACTCTTTGCGTAAAAGGCCGGGACTTATAGTCGTTTCCAGCCGCGCAGGGCAAGCTAAACCGCGATGTCGGGCGATAGCGGGAAAATCGGCCAAGCGCCCGCCACGTGGTAGGATGGGCGCGTTCAGCAATTTTTCTCGCTCGCCGGGGGGCGCGCTTCAGGAATGCCTCACGTCATCCTCTTCGTGGACGACGAGCCGGAAGTGCTCGGCCTCTTGCGGCGCACGTTCCCGCCGCAGGATGGCTACGAGGCGCTCACGGCGGGCGGCGCCGAAGAAGCGCTGAAGATCCTCTCCGAGCGGGAGGTCGAGCTCCTCGTCACCGACCAGCGCATGCCGGGCATGAGCGGGGTCGAGCTCGTCTCCGAGGCGCGGCGAAAGCGCCCCGACCTCTGCGCCATCCTGCTCACGGCCTACACCGAGCCGCGCGAGCTCGTCGAGGCGATCAACCGTGGCGAGGTCTACCGGTACCTCGTGAAGCCGTGGGAGAGCGCGGATCTCCGCCAGACGGTGGTCCGCGCCCTCGAGCAGGTCCACCTGAAGCGGGAGCACGCGCGCCTGCTCGCCGAGGCGGAGCGCCGGCTCCAGGCCCTCCAGGTCGCCGCGGAGGTGGCCCGGGAGGCGAGCGTCGCGGAGAGCCACACGAGCCTCCTCGAGAGCGTCGTCGAGCGGCTCCCGCGCATCGTCCCGTGCGACGTCGCCGCCGCGCTCTTCGCTCCCCCCGGCAGCGCCCCCCTCCTGCTCCTCAAGCCCGTGGCGCGGCTCTCGGACTCGGCGCTCCTGCAGGTGAAGGAGGACGCGCTCGCCGCCTACGCGGAGCACTCGGGATCACGCCTCGCCGAGTCGTCGCTGCAGATCCGCGTGCTGGGCGGCGCCGGCCGGGCGAGCGCGTTCGGCTCGCGCCTCGCCGTCCCGCTCCAGGTCGACGGCGCCACGGCGGGCGTCGTCCTGCTCGAGAGCGCCGCCCCCGGCGCGTTCGGCGACGGCGACTCGCGCATCCTCGACGTCTTCGTGAACGAGCTCGGCGCGGCGCTGCGGGCCTTCGGCGCCAAGCACGCCGGCGAGCGGCAGCGGCTCGAGCGCGTGGTCGAGTGCATGGCGGACGGCCTGCTCTTCGCCGCGACCGGGTCCGACGAGGTGATCGCGAACCCCGCCGCGCGCCGCATGCTGGGGGCCGCGCTCGAGGGGCCGCTGCCGGTCAAGTGGCTCAAGGACGCGCTCGGCTTCTACCCGTTCGACCTCGTGCGCGGTCTCGAGCCCGATCCGTCGGGCCGCGCGTTCGTCCAGGAGGAGGTGCACCTCCTCGACCGGACGCTCTCGTCGATCGTCTCGCCGGTCGCCGAGCCGGACGGCCGGCTCGCCGGCGTCGCCATCGCCCTGCGCGACGTCACCGAGCAGAAGCGGCTCGAGGAGCGCAAGGAGGAGTTCGTCCAGGTCGTGAGCCACGAGCTGCGCACGCCGCTCACCTCGATCACCGGCGCGCTCGATCTGGTGCTCTCCGGTCTCGCCGGGGACCTGGAGCCGAAGCAGGGGCGCTACCTCCGCATGGCGCGGGAGTCGACCGAGAAGCTGAACGGGCTCGTCGACGACCTCCTCGACCTCGCGCGCCTCGCGAAGGGCAGGCTCGAGATGTCGCCGGAGGTCACGCGCCTCGACGAGCTCGTGCGCGCGACCGTGGAGCGGTACCAGCCAGCCGCCGCGGAGCGCGGGCAGGAGGTCGCCGTGGAGACCCCGCCCGCCCCGGTGCGGCTCCTCGCGGATCCGGGCCGCGTGGGCCAGGTGCTGTCGAACCTCCTCACGAACGCCATCAAGTTCGCGCCCGAGAACAGCGTCATCCGCGTGCGGCTCTTCCGCTCGCCGGCGCTCCCGGGGATGCTGGGGCTGTCGGTCTGGAACGCCGGCGAGGCGATCTCCGAGCCCGACCTGGAGCGGATCTTCGAAAAGTTCGAGCAGGCGCGCACCGATCGCAACCGGCGCGTGCGCGGCACGGGGCTCGGGCTCTCCATCTGCCGCGGCATCGTCGAGGCGCACGGCGGCGCGATCTGGGCGGAGAGCCCGGGCGACGGCGTGCGCTTCGTGGTCGTGCTGCCGGAGGAGCCGCCCGCGACGCCGGTCGACCGCGGGCCGATCGCGGCCGAGGCGCCGCTCGTCCTCGTGGTCGACGAGCCCGACGCGGCGACGCTCACCCGCGGCGTGCTGGAGGCGCGGGGGATGCGGTGCCACGCGACGAGCGATCCCCACGAGGCGCTCGCGGAGGCCCGCCGCCGCCGCCCGCGCCTCGTCGTGTACGACCCGCGGGTCGTCACGCTCGCGGGCGTGCCCCTCGCGGACATCCTGCGCCACGACGCGGACACGCGGCAGGCGGCCGTGCTCGCCTTCGCCGACCCGAGCCAGCGCGAGGCGGCGTTCCGGGCCGGCGCGGAGGCGTTCGTGACGAAGCCGGCCTTGCCCCCGGTGCTCGCCGCCGCCGCGGAGCCCTTGCTCCGGCGGGGGCGGCCGGCCGGCGGGCGGGTGCTCGTCGTCGACGACGACCCCGCCATCCGCGCCATCTCGGCGGAGGTGCTCGCGAGCCAGGGCTACGAGGTCCTCGAGGCGGACACCGCCGCCGAGGCCCGCCGCATCGTGCAGGAGAAGCGGCCGCAGCTCCTGCTCGTCGACGTGCAGCTGCCGGACGGGAACGCCTTCGCGCTGCTCGAGGGGCTCGCCGAGGAGCGCGCCTCCGAGCCCTTCGCGGTCGTGTTCCTCTCCGCGCGCGGCGAGACCGCCGACAAGGTGCGCGCGCTCCGGCTCGGGGCCGACGACTACCTCACGAAGCCCTTCGACGCGCAGGAGCTCGTCGCCCGGGTCGACGCCGTGCTGCGCCGGCGAGAGGCGACGCTCCACGCCTCTCCGATGACGCGGCTGCCGGGCGGACGCGCCATCGATCAGGAGGTGGAGCGGCGGCTCGGCGGGCGCGTCCCGTTCGCGCTCACCTACGTCGATCTCGACAACCTGAAGGCGTTCAACGACCACTACGGCTACGCCAAGGCCGACGGCGTCATCATCCAGACGGCGGGCATCCTCCGGCACGCGGTGACGGAGCACGGCGGCGAGGCCGCGTTCCTCGGGCACATCGGCGGGGACGACTTCGTCGTGCTCACCGCGCCCGAGCGCGCCGGGGCGGTGTGCCGGGAGATCATCTCCACCTTCGACCGCGTGATCCCGCTGTACTACGACCGCGAGGACCGCGAACGCGGCTTCATCGAGGCGGCCGATCGCTTCGGCGTCCCGCGCCAGTTCCCGATCCTGTCGCTCTCCATCGCGACCGTCGTCGCGCCGCCCGGTCGGTACGCCGCCCACGCGGACGTCGCCCGCGCCGCCTCCGAGCTGAAGGAGCGAGCGAAGCAGGTGCCCGGCAGCGTCCACCTCTGCGACGACCCGGCCGCCACGGCGGGCCCGGTCGTCGTCGCCGGGGGCGCCACGGGCGGCGGCGGGGCGGCGGCATGACGCTGCAGCGCAAGCTCGCGCTCGTCCTCCTCGCAGCCTCGCTCGCACCCGTCGTCGGAGTCGGCTTCCCGATCGCGGCGTGGGCCCAGCGCGAGCTCGTCCGCCGCACGTCCGCGGAGCACCTCGCCCGCGCTCGCTCCGGCGCGGCGAGCGTGGCCGCGGAGCTCGCCCAGATCGACGCGACCCTCGGCGCGGCGGCGGAGAGCTGGCGGCCCGACCGCCTCGACGAGGCCGAGCGGCGCTGGCTCCTCGTCGTCCTCTCGCGCCAGCTCCCGGCCGCGGAGGCGAGCGCCATCGTGGACGCGAGCGGCAGGACGCGCGCGCTGGTCACGGGGTCGGGAGCCGCCGCGGACGCGTTCCTCGCGGCGGTGCGCGCCGCCGGGGAGCGCGCGCTGCCCGGGCTCGTGCTGCTCGCGTACGACGAGCCCGGGGCCGGTGTGCACCTCGCGGCCGTCCGCGCCCTGCCCGTCCGCGAAGGGCGCACCTGGCTCGTGGGCGTGCGGCTCGGGACGGAGCTCGTGCAGCCGCGGCTCGACGCCGCGGTGCCCGAGGGCGGGGCGGTCTACCTCGTCGACGGGGCGCGAGTGGTCGTCGCGTCCGCGGGCGCGCCCCCGCTCGAGGAGGCGGCGCGCGCGGAGCTCGCGGGACGGCTCGATCCCGCGCGCGCAGGGACGCTCCAGGGCCGGAGCGCCCTCGCTGCCTGGGCGCCCCTCCGCAATTCCTCGGGGTGGAGCGTCCTCGTCGTGGTCCCCGCGAAGGTCGCCTACGGCTCGATCGTCGGCCTGCGCCACGCGGCGCTCACCGCCTGCGCGCTCGTGGCGCTGGGCGTGCTCGCGATCTCGTTCCTCGTCGTCCGGCGCACGGCGGTCGGGCTCTCGCGCATCGACGCGGCCGCCCGCGCGCTCGGCGCGGGAGAGGTGGCGGTCCGGCTCCCCGCGGACGGGCGCGACGAGGTCGCGGCGGTGTCGCGCACCTTCAACGCGATGGCGGACGAGCTCGGCACCGCCCGCCAGCGGCTCGAGCGCTGGAACGAGGATCTGCAGCGCGAGGTGGAGCTGCGCACGCGCGAGCTGCGCGAGGCCCAGGCGCAGCTCCTCGAGGCCCAGAAGCTCGCCGGGATCGGCCAGCTCGGCGCGGGCGTCGCGCACGAGATCAACAACCCGCTCACGGGGATCCTCGGGAACGCGCAGCTCCTGCTCGAGGCGATGCCCCCCGGGCACCCCGACCGCGAGTCGCTCGAGAAGATCGAGACGCTCGCCCGGCGCTGCCGCGACATCACCCAGAAGCTGCTCCGCTTCAGCCAGCAGCGCCCCGAGCCCGACTTCCGCGACCTCGACGCGAACCGGGTCGTCTCGGAGTCGCTCGCGCTCGTCGAGGGGCACCTCCGCGAGGCGGGCATCCCGATCGACGTGTCGCTCGCCTCGCCCGCGCCGCGGGTGCGAGGGGATCCCGGCCACCTCGCGCAGGTCGTGCTGAACCTGCTCTCGAACGCGCGGACCGCGTGCCTGGGGAGGCCTGGCGGCGCGATCCGGATCGCGACGCGGAGCTCCGGGGGCGAGGTCGAGATCGTGGTGCAGGACGAGGGGAAGGGGATCGCCCCGGAGCACCTGCCGCGCATCTTCGAGCCGTTCTTCACGACGAAGGATCAGTGGAGCAACGTCGGGCTGGGGCTGTCGGTCTCCTACCGGATCGTCGCGGAGCACGGCGGCCGGATCGACGTGGAGAGCCGGACGGGCGACGGGAGCACGTTCACGGTGCGGCTGCCGGCGGCAGGCTCCTCCGCGGCGACGGCGGCGTAGGGTCATGGACGACCGGCGCGAGCGCACGATCTTCTGGATCCTCGTCGCGGCCCTGCTGGCGGCCACCGGCGGCGCCTACGCGCTCATCCTCGGTCCGCCGCCGGGGGAGCGCGACCCCGTCGTCGTCCTCGCCGACGAGCCGCCTCCTCCGCGGGCAGGTCCTGAGGGTCCCGCCCAGGCTCACCCGTCGCCGGGCCGGCTTCGCCTGGCGGTCGCGGAGGTCGTCGGTGACGTCGCGCTCGTCCGCGGCGGCGTCGCGGCCCCCGCCCGGCCTGGCGACGCGCTGCAGCTGGAGGACGCGCTCGTCGCGAGCGCGGGCGCGCGCGTCAGGATCTCGGGGGGATCGTACGGGGTCGTCCTCGAGGAGGCCGGCCAGCTCGAGGTCGGGACGGCGTCGGCCGAGCTCGCGCTGCTGCGCCTGGGCGCCGGATATCTCAGCGCGACCGTCGCGGGAGGCGCGCTGGAGATCGCGGCCGCTCCGGGCGCGTCGGTGCGGAGCGAGCGCGGCACCCTCTCGGTCGCGCGGCAGGGCGGCTCCCTCGCGGTCGCCGTGCGCGAGGGCGGCGCCGTGCTCGGCGCCGCCGGCGGCGCGGTCGCGCTCACGGCGGGTCAGCAGTCGCTCGCGCTCGAGGGGCGACCGCCGCAGGCCGCGACCGCGATCGCGTCGTCGCTGCCCCTCGAGGTGAGCTGGCCCGCCCTGCGCAGGACGAACCGGGGCAGCGTGGTCGTGACCGGCCGCACGGCGCCCGGGGCGATCGTGGTGATCGGCGGCGCCTCCGTGAAGCTCGAGCCGGACGGTCGCTTCACGCACGTGATCGTGCTGCACGAGGGTGAGCAGCGCCTCGTCGCGCATGCGCGCGCGGTGGGCGGGCTGGAGGCGGCGGCGCACGGGCCGATGCTGGTGCTCGACACGCACGCGCCGGACGCCCGCTTCGACACGCAGGATCTCTGGGAAAAGCCGTAGCGCCGGCCTCGCCCCGCCGTTCGGCGGTATCTCACCTTTCCCCACGAGTCCGGCAAAACCCATCGCCCGGTCGGCGACCTGGGGTGGGTTGGGGCGGACAGGGGGTCGCGATATCCTCCGATATCCACCTCGGGGGAAGCTTGCTCACTCGCAGCCACATCGCCGGCCTCGCGCTGGCGCTCGCGGTGCCGTCCGCCGCGGTCGCGGCGCCCGGCGGAACCTTCACCTGGATCGCGACGGGCCCTGGCGATCAGCGCGACCCGGCCATCGACGGTCGGTTCGTGGTCTACACCGACGCCGGCGGTACGAGCCGCGACGTGCTCGCGTTCGACCTCCTCACCGGCACGACGCGCGCCGTCGCCGCGGGGCCGGGCGACGCGGATTCGCCGGACGTCGCCCGCTCCGTCGTCGCTTACCGCGTGCCCGCCGGCGTGTCGGTCGCGTACCTCGCCACCGGCGCCCTCCTCCGCGCCGGGTCAGAGCCGGGCGCGGCGGCGCCGTCCGTGTCCACCTCCGTGGTGGCCTGGGAGGAGGGCGCGCCGGGCGAGCGGGACATCGGCTTCTTCGCCTTCGGAGGCGGGACGGCTCGCGAAGGCACCCTCGCCGCCGCGGGAGACCAGCGCCAGCCGGCCGTGAGCGGCACCTCCGTCGCCTTCGTCGACGACGCCTCGGGCGGCGCGGTCCGGCTGGAGGACGTCGCGCGGGGCGAGTCGAGCGTCGTCTGCGAGGGGCGAGCGACGGGCGTCGCGATCGACGGCGGCCCCGGAGCGCTCCGGATCGCCGTCGCGCGGGCGACCACGGGCGTGGACGCGGACGTCGAGGTCTACGACGCGGGCGGGGCGCTGCTGGCGGCGCTGCGCCTGCCCGGCGAGCAGCGCCATCCGCGCCTGTCGGGCGACTGGGTCGCGCTCGAGGATCTCTCCACCGGACGCTCCCGGGTGCTGCTCTGGAACTTTCGCACGGCGTTCCTCGACGTGCCGCGTCCATCCACGGCGGAGCAGCTCCTGGGCGACGTCTCGGGCGACGCCGACGCGGTCCGGGTGACCTTCGCGGAGCGCAGCGCGGACGGGCTCGACGTGGGGCTCTACACGCTGCCGCTCGCGCTCGCGGGCGGCGGGGGAGCGACGATCCCGCGTGGCGCGCGCTGCGACGACCCCGCCGCGGAGGTGCTCGCGGAGCTGGCGCTGTCACGCGCCCCCGGCGCGCGCGTCGAGGGCGAGCTCGCCTTCTCGGACGCGGCCGGCGCCGATCTGCCGGTCCTCGTCTGCATCGATGCGTCGCGCATCACCGCCGCGTGGGTCGCGCTGGACGGCGATCGCCTCGCCGGGACGGCGGACCTCCTCGGCGACCGGGCGCACCTCGAGCGCAGGACCGTCGCGCGCGGGGGCGCCGGCCTGCTCTCGGGCGGCCTCTCGGGGAGCCGCGGGGCGTCGCTGCGGGTGCGGGTGCTCGCCGATCGCGCGCGCGATCCAAATGACGGCGACGCGGGCCCTCCGGAGCCGCCGCCGCCGCCGGCGCCCGCGGAGCCACCCGTCGCGGGTGAGCCTCCGCCCGACTCCGACCCCGGCCCCGGCCCGGTCGACACGGGCACCCCGGGAACGGACGGCGGCGGGGCTGGCCCGAAGGCGCCGCCTCCAGGCTCGGGTTGCGCGAGCGGGGGCGGCACCGGTGGGCTCGCGCTCGCGGGCGCCCTGGCGCTCGTGCGGCTGCGGCGCCGCGCGGCGCGAGACTGACGGGAGCCGACGTGGCTGCGCTGCTCGCGCTCGCGCTCGCTGCGGGAGGCATCCTCCTCCCGCCCTGGCCGCTCTCGCCGGACGGAGAGCTCGTGGCGGTCCAGGGCGGGGTCGAGCTCTCCGCGGAAGGCGCCGCCGTGGCGCCTGCCGGAGAGGGCCTCTGGCGCGTCACTCCGGCCGCGGACGCACGGCGCGTCGTGCTCGGGGCGGGTGGCGCACGAGCCACCGCGGAGGTGGAGCCGCCGCCCGCCGAGATCGCCATCAGCGCCGAGCCCGAGCTGCCGGTGAAGGGCAGGGACGCCACCGTCGCGATCGCGCTCGAGGTCCGCGGGCCCGACGGCGCGCCCGACGTCGAGGCGCCCGCGCCCGTGCTCGTCGCCTCGCCAGGGCACGTCTCCGCGCCGGTTCCCGCGGGGCCCGGGCGCTGGCGCGCGACCTACGAGCCGACCGCCGGCGCCGTCCCCGAGGTCGCGGCGATCCTCGCCCTCGCGCCGCGCTGCCCGCTCTGCCCGACGCCCCGGGCGATCGGCGGCGTCGCCATCCCGATCGCCGCGGCGGTGGAGCTCCCCGGGGAGGCCGAGCCGGGCACCCGGACCACGGTCGTCGTCGGCGGCCGCGCGTTCGGCCCGGCGCGGGCGGACCGTCGTGGCCGCTTCAGGATCCCGCTCGTCGTCCCCCCGGGCGTGCGGAAGGCGCGCGCGATCGCCCTCGATCCGGCGGGGAACCGCAGCCGGACGGAGCTCGACCTGCGGCTGCGCGGAGAGGCGCGGCTCGTCTGCCTCGCGTTCCCGCCCGCGCTGCCCGCCGACGGCGCGAGCGAGGCCTCCCTGCACTGTCTCGCCGCGAACCCGCGCGCCGAGCTGGACCCGGAGGCGCCCCTCGCCGCTTCAGCGCGCGCGGGCACGGTGGGTGCCGTCGTGCCATGGCGCGGGGCGCTGCAGCGCGCTCGCTACCGTGCGCCCGCGGGCGGCGCGGGGAAGGACGACGCGGTGGTGGTGCGGCTCGCGCGCGTGGCGGAGACCGCGGTCCCGGTGGCGCTCGTCGCGGGTGCGCCGGAGCGGATCGACCTCGCCCTCGCGCGAGAGCCGGTGCCACTCGGCGCCACCGTGCCCGCCCAGGCGACCGTGCGGGACGCCCGCGGCGATCTGCTGGGCCACGCCGTCGGGCCGCCCCGCGCCGAGGCCGGGCTGCTCGTGTGGGATCGCTTCGTCGCGCCGCGCGCGTCCGCGGACTGGAAGTTCCGGGCGCCGCTGCGCTTCGAGCTCCCGCCCGGACGAGAGGCCGCGACGCTCACGCTCCGGCGCGACGGGAACCGCTGGATAGCCAACGCACGGACCGTGGACGCGCGCCCCGCCGCCGGCGTCGCGCTGCGGTTCGGCTCCGGCGAGGGCGCCGTGACGGACGCGCGCGGCGAGGCCAGCGCGCGGGCGCGGGGCCCCACCGAGACCGTCACCGCGCCGGGTGGGGCGCGTGCGGCGGGCTGGGCCGGGGCCGTGCCGGTGGTCCCCGCCTTCGCCGTGGCCCGCGAGGTCGAGGTGGCGCTCCGTCCGGCCTCGCCGGTGAACGTGGTGGCGCAGCTCGAGGGACGTACCATCGCCTGGCGGATCGAGGACGCCGACGGTCGTCCGCTCCCCGGACGGCGGGTCGTGCTGCGCGCGCGCGGGGTGACCGTGGGACCGGCGGAGCCCGCGGGCGACGGCGGCCGCGCGGCCATCGCCGAGGGCTCGGGGACCGTGGCCGTCGTGGACACGGAGACCGGCGTCGCGGCCGTGCTGGAGGTCGGTCCTTGATCCGCGCGCTGCCCTGGCTCGCGGCGCTCGTGCCGGCGGTTGCCCTCGCCCAGGCGGTGAGCTTCGGCGCGGCGCGCGAGCCGGGTGGGGCGGTGCTCGGGCGCGTGTGCGTGGATCTCGATGGCGACGGCCGCTGCGGCGCGGACGAGCCCGGGGTGGCGGGCGCGCGCGTGCTCTCCGAGGACGGTGCCATCGCGATCGCCGACGGTCGCGGGGGCTATCACCTGCTGGAGGTGCCCGGCCGGATCGTGCTCCGCGACCGGACCGCGTACGGGGGGCACCTCGTGACCGCCGAGGGGCTCGGCGCGAGCCGCGCCTTCGAGCTCGGGTTCGCGGGCGCCGCCGCGGTCGATCTCGCCGTGCCCTCTCCTCGGCTCGCCGCGCCGACGCTCGAGCCCGCGCCGCCGGACGACCCGCGCGCGTCTCGCGCGCCGCCCCCGCGCCAGGACGGGCGCCTCGGGTGGACGCTCGATGGCCGCGCCGCGCCCGGCGCGACGGTGACGGTCGCGGGCGTGCGCGCCGAGGTCCAGGAGGACGGCACGTTCCACGCCGAGGTCGAGCTCGCTCCCGGCGACAACGCCTTCCCGGTCGTGGTGCGCTCGGCCGACGGCGGGCTCTCGGTGTACTCGTGGACCGTCCAGCGAGTCGCGCGGGCGCGCGGCGGGGACCTCGTCCTGCCCGTCGCGCCGGTGCGCGTGGCGGCGCTGGCGGTCGGCGCCGCCGCGGGCGGCGGCGTGCTCGTGCTCGGGTCCGTCCCGCGGGGAGCGCGGGTGGTCGTCGCGGGGATCGTGCCGGCGCCGCTCCGCTCCGGCGCGTTCGCCGCCTTCGCCCCGCCCGGCGCGGCGGACGCGACGCTCGAGCTGCGAACCGGCCATGCGCCGCCGCTCGTCGTCCCGCTGCCGCTCCCCGGCGGGAGCGGGCTCCGCGCAGGGGTGGCGCTCGCGGAGCTGGAGCTGTCGCTCGGCGGCGACGCGGGGTTCCTCGTCACGGCGCGGGGGGCCGGGACGGCGGCGGGGAGGGCCGGCCCGGTGGAGTACGCGGCGGGTCTCGACCTGGACGATCGAGAGGGATCGCTCGCGGACCTGGCGCGGCCTCGCGACGCGCTCGCGGCCGAGCACGCGCTCGATCCGGAGCGGACCTTCCTCACGGCGGGCGACGACTCCGCCGCCGACGACCGGAACCCCGGCCGCGGCCGCATCTGGGCGCGCGTGGAGGCGCCCGGCGCGAGGCTCGACCTCGGCAAGAGCCGCGCCGGGCTCACCGGCGCGGAGCTCGGGCGCTACGATCGCGCGCTCTTCGGCGCGAAGGCTCGCGGCGAGCGGGAGCTCGGGCCGCTGCGCGTCGAGGCGAGCGCCTTCGGCGCGACCCTGCGGACCGACGCCGGCGGGAACGCGCCGCCGCAGGTGGCGCACGACGTGCTCGCCGCCACCGGCGGTGCGTTCTTCTGGCTCTCCCACGGAGAGATCGTCCCGGGGAGCGAGGCCGTGCGCGTCGAGTGGCGCGATCCCCTCACCGGCCTCGCGAGCGGCGGGCGCGTGCTCGTCCGCGGCGAGGACTACGAGGTGGACTGGGCGAGCGGCAGGATCGTGCTCGCGCATCCGCTCTCGTCCGCCGCGGCGCCGCCCGTGCTCGCGACCGGGGAGCCGTTCTCGGCCCAGCGCGCGATCGTCGTCGTCGACTATCAACACGCCGCGACCGGTCCCGGCGGGGAGGACCTCGCCGGCGGCCGGGTCGGCGCGGCGGCCGGACCGCTCACGCTGGCCGTGCATGGCGCGAACGAGGAGCGCGCCGGCGGCTACCGCCTCGCCGCCGGGGCGGCGTCGCTCGACCTCGGTGCGCCGCTCCTCCTCCGCGCCGAGGCGGCCCGGAGCCGGGGCACGCCCTTCGGCGAGGCGGCGGGGAGCGCGTTCGGGAGGAGCGCGGACGGCGGGATCATCTTCGCGCCCGTGGCGGCGGGCGAAGGCGAGGCCGGCGCGGTGCACGTCGAGGCGCAGGGCGCCATCGGGCCGGGGCGGTACGCGGCGTGGTGGCGCGAGCGCGAGGCGGGCTACGTCGACTTCGAGTTCGCCGAGCCGGTCGCCGCGCGCGAGCGCGGGGTCGAGGCCGGGGGGCACGCCGGGATCTTCACCGCCACCGCCATCTACGCGGAGCGCGAGGGCGCGGGCCCGGCGGAGGAGGGCGACGCCACGCCGAACGAGGCGCGGCGGCTCGTCGGCCGCGGGACGGCGCGGGTGGGCGGCGTCGCGCTCACCGCCGAGGCGGCGCACGCGCGGCTCGTCGCGCCCGAGCCCGGCGAGGAGACGTCCGCGGGCGTTCGCGCGAGCTGGCGCGCCGCGCCGGGCCTCTCGCTCGACCTCTCCCACCACCAGGGGCTCGCGGTCTCGGGCGCCGGCCGCGATCCCACCTTCACCGCCGCGGGCGCGACGGTGCACCGGGGCGACGGGCGGCTCTCGGTGCGGGGCGGGTGGGGCCCCGAGCTCGGCCCGCGGGTGCTCGTGGGCGGAGAGCGCGGCCGCGACGGCGAGGCGGTGTACGGCACCTACACCGTGGATCCCGACGCGCCCTCGGCGTTTCGCGAGGCGGGGAGCGCCCTCGGTGCCCGCCGCCGCGCCGGCGCGACGGAGGTGTTCACGGAGGAGCAGCTCGTGCGCGACGCGCTCGGGCTCCGCGCCGCCCGCGTGGTGGGCGCGAGCGTCTCGCCGCTCCGTGGTTTCACGCTCACGGTGACCGGCGAGCGCGGGGCGCGGCTCCGACCGGACGGGAGCGACCTCGAGCGGTCGGGGGCCGGCGGCGCCGCGGCGCTCGTCCGCGGGCCGGTGCGGCTCGCGCTCCGCGGCGAGGCCCGGCGCGACGGGGGCGACGCTCGGGTGGCGACGGGTGGGGCCGCGGAGTGGAGCGCGCTCTCCCGGCTCACGCTCTCGACCCGCGCCGCCTGGGCGCACGCCGCGGGCGCGCGCGAGGCGCTCGCGTTCGAGGCCGCCGCCGGCGCGGCGCTCCGGCTCGAGCGCGCCGGGATCCTCGTCAGCCTCGCGCGGCTCGCCGATCAGCGCCCGGGCGCGATCCGGCGCGACGCGCTCGTGGGACGCCTCGCCGGGACGGCCGACGTGGCCGAGCGCCTCTCGCTCGGCGCGGGGGCGGCGATCGGGTGGCAGCGCGCGGAGGGCGTACGGGACGAGCGCGCGTCGGGGAGCGTCCGCGCGGTCGTGCGCGTCGGGGGGCCTTTGGACGTCGGCGCGGAGTACGCGCGCCGCGCCTCGCTCGAGGGCCTGCCGATCGGTGATCTCGACGCGGTCCGCGCCGAGGCCGGGGTCCGGGCCGGCCAGAGCCGCATCGCGCTCGGCTACACGTTCCTCGGCTTCTCCGGCGACGGGATCGCGCCCCGGGACGACGGCCGGATCTTCCTGCGCGCCCAGCTCGCCTACGGCCCATGACGCGCCTCCTCTGCACCGCGGTCCTCGCCGCCGTCCTCGCTCCCCCCGCGCGCGCACAGCTCCGGGCCGATCCCATGCGGATCGCCGTCCCCGACGGCCGCGCCGAGCTGGCGGTCGCCCCCATCGCGAGCGACGCGCCCGCGAACGACGTGCTCCTCCTCTCGTCCACCGGCGCCGGGGCGGAGGCGAGGCTTCATCGCCAGCTCGCCGTGGCGGCGGCGCCGGGTCGCCCCGTGGACGCGAGCGCCCGCGACGTGGCCGCCGCGTTCCTCCGCGGCCCCGCCGCTCGCGCGGATCTCGTGTTCGCGCGCGGCGACGGGGTGTCGGTGTCCTGGGGCGCGTCGGCGAGCCCGCTGTGCGTCGTCCCGGGGCTGTTCACCGGGGGCGCGCCCAGCGTGACGGCGGCGCGGCTCCGGGCCGGAGCTGACGTGGCGGTGGCGCCCGTGGGCACCGGCGGCTGGCTCCCCGGCGTGGTCCAGGCGGTGGACGTGAGCGGCTGCAGGCGCGCGGACGCGGCGGCCTGGACGATCGGGGTGGTGCTCTCGCGCGTCGGGCTCGCGGATCAGGTGTACCCGCTGCGGCTCGGGCCCACGGCCCGGGCGCTCGGGCTCGACGATCTCGCGCTGCCCGGGCTCGGAGAGGTGCAGCTCCTCGTGCACGGGCGGGCGCCCGACGCGGGCGTCGGCCTCGCGGGGGTCCACCTGACCGCCGTGAAGGTCGGCGATCACGTCCCCGAGTGGCAGGCGACGTGGCTCCCCTCCGGCGTGCGGCAGGGGGACGTCCAGGGCGTCGCGGCCGTCGACGTCGATCTCGACGGCGTGCCGGAGCTGGTGATGTCGCTCGCCGTCTGGGCGACCGCGCCGGGCGCGACCGGCGCGCTCGTCTCCGTCCGGAACCCCGGCAACCCCGCCGCCCTGGCCACGGCGCCCTGGACGAACCTGACCCGGCATCCGGAGCTGCAGCCGCTCGTCGATCCCGTCACGCTGCGCGCCGTGGCGATCGACGGCGTCGCCGGCGCGGCCGCGTGGGACCGGACCCTCGGCGAGATCGTCGTGTTCTGGCCGGAGGGCGGGCGCCTCGCGAGCTGGCGCGGCGACGCGCTCGGCCTCGCGGTGAGGGAGATCGTCGCGGCCGACGTGGTCGGCTCGGGCGCGCCCGACCTCATCGCGCTCGCCGAGGATCCGCGCACCGGCGCGGGCGCGCTCCTCGTCTACCCCGACCTCGCCGACGGCTCGCCCACCGTCGCCTGGGCAGCGGGGAGCCCGGGTGAGGCGGAGCGCGGCGTGGACCATGCGCTGGCGGTCGAGGCCCAGGATCCGGAGGGTCCCGTCTCGATCGAGTGGTTCGTCGGCGCGGGCTTGAGCCCCGCCGGTCTCGGCCCGGCGGTGACGATCCCGGGCGCGCTCCTCTGCGGTCCGGAGGGCGACGTGCCGGTGGTCGCGCGCGCGACGGACGCGGAGGGCGTCTTTCGAGAGGTGGCGGGGACGGTGAAGGTGCGGCTCGCCGCGCCGCGCCTCGCCGTGGCGGGCGGGCCGGGGCACGAGGCGATCGCGCTCGCGCCCGGCGGGGCGGGGGCGGTGCTCGAGGGCGAGGCGTGGAGCGGCTGCGGGCGTCCGGTGCGCTTCACCTGGACGACGAGCGGGTTGCCGGCGGGCGCCCTGCGAACGCTCGACGCCGGTCCGACCGAGTCCCGGCGGGCGCTGGAGCTCCCCGAGGCAAGCTACCCCTCCGTCCTCGCGGGCGCGCCTGCCGTCACGCTCGTCGCTTCCGACGACACGGGCGTCACGAGCCCGCCGGCGACGCTCCCGCTCGTCCTCGACGCGACCGGGCTCGTCGAGGTCACCCACGACGCGGACGCGGCGGCGCTCGCCCGGGGAGAGGTGGCGATCCTCCGCACGCGGCTCCGCAGCCGGATCTCCGCGGCGTTGCCGCGCGTGCGGATCGTGGACGTGCTGCGCGGGGTCGCGCCGGTCGGGGCGCCGCGCGTGAAGGGGGCCCACGCGGCGGAGGTGGCCGCCGGGGGCGCCGAGCTCGTGCTCGACGCGCTGCCCCCCGCAGGCGGAGAGGTGACCATCGAGCTGGCCGTGAGCGGCACCGGGGCTCCGGGTGGCTCGGCGGTGGAGGTCCGCTCCGAGGGCGGGCACCTCCTCGCGCCGGCCGCGGCGGCGAGCGACGGCGGCGCGCGGCTCCCGGGCCGCGGCTGCGCCTCTGGCGGTGGCGGCGGCGCCGCCTCGCTGCTCGCCGTCGCGGGGCTCGCGCTCGGGCGGGCGCGGGGCGGTCGGGACAGGCGGGCGCGCCGGTGCGTCACATGAAGCCGATGCGGCGGGTCCCTGCGAGGACGCGCGCGACCTCCTCGAGGACGCGCATCACCCGGCACGCCTGGAGGAACGCGAGCGCATCGCGCTCCGGCACCTCCGAGAGGCGGACGAGGTCCGCGACCGACTTCGTGCCGTCCGCGAGGGCGAGGAGCTTCGCCTCCTCGCGCCGGAGCTTCAGGGCGTAGAGCTCGAACGCCGGATCCGGCGACGGCGCGAGGTGGACGTGCGAGGGGAGCTCCTCTCGCAGGCGCGAGAGCGTCGCCGCGCGGCGCATGCCCTCGAGGACCAGGTCCGCCATGGGGAGCCGCAGGTCGAGCCGGTCCGGCGGGGGCCGCCCGGGCTGGAACGCGTAGCGTCCCTCGCGCCACTCGAACGTGGACCACACGATCGCGCGGACCTGCGCCTGGACGATCTCCAGGCGCCTCCCGGCGGAGACGAGGCCGCGCGAGACGAGCGCCGCGCCGAGCCGCTCCTCCGGCGCGGCGCGCGCCATCGTCTCGATCGCCTCGGCCGTGGCGTCGCCCAGCCGGACGCAGATCGCGCCGAAGCGCTCCGCCGCCACGTTGGAGGCCGCGTACACGGGCACGCCGCGCTCGACGAGAAGGAGCTTCCGCACCGGGCCGCGCTCCAGGGTGAGCGCGCCGGTGGCCTGGCCCACGTGGAGCGCGACGCACAGGCGCGGCACGCTCGCCTCGGAGAGCTCTCCGCTCGGCCGGGGCGGCGCGTCGAGCGACGGGACGCGCGCGGAGGAGCCGGCGGGGAGGGGCAGCGCGAGCCCCGCGAGCAAAGCCGGTGTCGCGCCGGCCGCGTCCTCGCCGGCGAAGGAGGCGGCGATCGCGTCGGGCACCTCGTGGCGCTCGAGCGGGCGCGCCCCGGTGACCTCGTCGGGCGCAGGGGCGTCGAGCGCCGGCGCCTCGGCGCCCACCGCCCGCGCGACCGCGGCGACGAGCGACTCCACCTCGAAGGGCTTCTCGAAGAAGTCCCGCGCGCCCAGCCGCCGGACCTCCTCGGCGGCGCGGGTGCCACGGTGCACGCCCGAGACCACGATCGCGGCGACGCCCGCGCGCGCGAGCGCGTCGATGAGCTCGTTGCCGCGGACGTCGGGGAGCGGGAGATCCAGGACGGCGGCGTCCGGGGCACGTTCGGCGACGGCGGCGAGCGCTGCCCGCCCGGACTTCACGCCCGCGACCTCGCCGCCGAGCCGCGCGGCCGCGCCGGCGACGATCGCGGCGAGCTCGCGATCCTCGGCGACGAGCAGGAGACGCTTGCCGGAGAGGGGGCCTCGCACGTTGCGCGGCAATCTATCACGCACCGGGCGTGGCGCCTCGTCCGAGGCGGCGCTAACCTCAATGCCGATCGGTTAGCGGCCAAGCGATGGGACTGAATGGGGATTTCCGGCCGGGCTTGTAGCGGCCGGCCAGGGGATCATCATGCGGGATCGCCAGGAGGCGATCCCGCGTGTCCCGACCCAAGC
>NZ_JALCYX010000079.1:0-18166 GCF_022690695.1 Anaeromyxobacter sp. SG17 | reverse complement strand
AAGGGGACGCCGCGCGCGGCGAGCGCGCGCGCGAGCGAGGGGGCCACCTGCCGGGGCGCGGCGGCGATCACCGCGATCTCCTCGAAGGGCACGCCGTCCGCGGCGAGGGCCGCGACGGTTCGCGCCGCGGCGTCTGCCTCGCCCTCCTCGCCCGGCGCCGCCACCGCGATGACCCCGTCACCCTCGAGCTGCCCGGAGGCGCGGCCACCGCCGAGCGCGGCGAGCAGCGCGGCCGGCCCGGGGGCGCGCCCGTCGCCCTCGACGTGCGCGAGCACGACCTCGATCTCGCGCCGCGCGGCGAGCTCGTGCAGCGACTCGACGCGCCTGAGCAGCGGCTCGACGGGCGCGCACACGTCGGGGCGCTCGGGGAAGAACGGCAGGTGGAGCCGCGAGCGGCGCGCGCGCGCGACGAGCGCGGAGAGGAGGTCCCACTCGGCGAGGCTCGCCTCGGCGATCCCCGCGACGACGAGGAGGTCGAGGTCCGCCGTCTCGGGGCAGGTCACCCCGCGCGCCGCCGCGTCGGCCGCGGCGCGCGCCGCGCCGGCGCGATCGAGCGCGCCCGCGCGAGCGAGGCGCGTCTCGTAGGCGGCGAGGACCTCGGCGACGGCTCCCAGGCGCGCGGCCGCGGCGCCGTCCAGCGACCTCGCCGCCGCGCGTGCGTCCGCCGCGCTCACCTCCGCGCGGCGCAGCTCGGCCAGGGTCGCCGCGAGCGCGGCCGCCGTCCCGTCCGTCGCCTCGAGCCCCTCGAACGGCCCCCCCGCGTCTCGCCCCGCCTCGGCGGCGACGAGCCGCTCGGCCAGCGGATCCAGGATCGCCCGCCCGTCGCCCGCGGCGGCCACGAGCGGAACGACGAGGCGATCGAGCGTCGCCACCTGAGGCCCGAACAGGACGCCGTCCTGCGCGTCGCAGAGACGTCGCGCCGCCCTCGCAGCCGCGAGGGGCGTCCTGGCGAGGATGAGGGCGGCCACGAGGAGCAGGATACGAGGGAAGGCTGACGGGGCGGCGTGCGTTCCGGGAGAGATGCAGACGCACACCGGCACCAGGTCCCTCGCCGAGGAGGCCGTCGCGGTCCTCCTCGAGTGTCACGGCCGCCTCCGATCGTTCATCGAGCTGGCGGACCGGCTGGCGGTGGCCGGCGCGATGGGGGCAGAGGAGGTCGCCCGCGCGGCCGCCGGGATCCGGCAGTACTTCGCCGAAGCGCTCCCGCTGCACGCGCAGGACGAGGAGGAGTCGGTGCTGCCGCGCCTCGCCGGGCGCGACCGGCAGGTGGACGCCGCGCTCGTGACGATGCACCGCGATCACGCCGGCCACGCGCTCGCCGTCTCGCACGTCCTGGCGGTGTGCTCGGAGCTCGTCGCCTCGCCGGGACGGCGCGAGGAGCTCGCCCCCGCCCTCATCGCCGCGGTGGCCACGCTCCGGGAGCACTTCTCGCACCACCTCGTGCTCGAGGAGGAGGTCATCTTCCCGGCGCTGCGGACGCTCCTCGGGGACGGGGCCCGGGCGGACATCGCGCGCGAGCTTCGCGCCCGCCGCGATCACTCCTCGCGATAGACGGCGAGCGAGCCCTCGTTCTCCCAGACCTCGACCTTCGACACGCGCACGCGGCCGCCCTCTCGCTCGAGCAGCGCTCGGTTCGCCTCCTCGTAGAAGTGGCGCGCGAGCAGCTCGGCGGTGGTGTTCACCTCGTCGAAGGGCGGCACCTCGTTCACGTTCCGGTGGTCGAACCGGCCGCCGATGTCGCCGACGAGCTTCTGCAGATCCGCGAAGTCGATCACCATGCCGATCCGGTTCAGCTCGGAGGCGCGGGCGTGGACCCGGATCCGCCAGTTGTGGCCGTGGAGCCGCTCGCACTTGCCGCCGTGGAAGCGGATCTGGTGCGCGGCGCTGAACGTGAACTCCTTGGAGACCTCGAAGACGGGGACGCCCATGCGCGGCGCAATATAGCCGCCCTGGCCGGCGAGCGCACCCGCGCATCGGGATCGCGGGATCCCCCCTCCCGCGTTACCATCGCCCCGTGCGCATGCTCGCAGAGGCAGCTCTCATCGTCGCCGCCGGAGCCCTCCTCGGGCTCGCCGGGAACGCCGCGAGCCCGAGACCGGCGGCCCTCGCACGGCCCGTCCACTCGGCCGCGGAGAGCGGCACCGGCATGTGCGCGGTGGCAGGCGCCGCCCCGGCGGCGAGGGCGCCGCGCATCGCGGTCGAGGAGGCGAAGGGGCTCTGCGACGCGTGCAGGGCCGGGTTCGCCGACGCGCGCGGCGCGAGCGAGTTCGCGGCGGGGCACGTCACGAACGCCGTCCACCTCCCGCCCGCCGGCCACCCGGACGAGGCAGTCGCGGTCGCGGCGCTGCGCGCGTACCCGCTCGTCGTCGTGTACGACGGCGACTACACCTGCGCGCTCGCCGACGAGGTCGCGCACCGGCTGAAGCGGGAGGGGCTCCCCGACGTGCGGGTCCTCGAGGGCGCCTGGCCGGCCTGGGTGGCGGCAGGGGGCGCCGGCACGTCCGGCTACTGCCCCGCCTGCCACGATCCCGCGGAGGCTCACCGGTGAAGCGGCTCCTCGCGCTCCTCCGCATCGGCCTCGGCGCGACCTTCCTGTACGCCGCCGCCACGAAGCTCCCGGACATGGCGGCGTTCGCCGAGAACCTCGCGAACTACCGGCTCGTGCCGCCTGGGCTCGTCCCCGGCGCCGCCGCCTCGGTGATCGGGATCGAGCTCGCGCTCGGCCTGCTGCTCGTCACCGGTCGGCTCGCGCGGGGCGCCGCGCTGGTCGCGACCGGCCTCCTCGCGGTGTTCACGCTGGGCCTCTCGCAGGCGCTGCTCCGCGGGATCGACCTGCGCTGCGGCTGCTTCGGCGGCAACGAGAGCGCGACCTGGCTCACGGTGCTGCGCGACGCCGGCATGCTCGCCGTCGCGCTCGCGCTGCTCCTGCGCGGCCCGGGCCGCCTCCTCCCCGCGCGCCCGGCCCCGGCGAGCGAGCCGCGGCGCGACGCGTCCGCGGCCACCCATGGCTGAATCTCCCGGACCGGCCAGGGGCTCTCCTCGCGCATGAGCACGCACACCCCGAAGCACCCTGACGCGCACGGCGCAGGCCACGGGCACGGCCACGCGCCCGGTCGCGACCGCCACGGCAACCCCGAGGACCTCGACGCCTACCTCGCGCGGCTGGAGGATCCGTCGCGGGTCGAGTGGCAGAAGCCGGACGAGGTGGTCGCGGCGCTGGGGCTCCGGCCCGGCGCCGTCGCCTGCGACGCGGGCGCCGGGCCCGGCTACTTCGCCCTCCGCCTCGCCCGCGCCGTGGGGCCGTCCGGCCGGGTGTACGCCATCGACGTCGAGCCGCGCATGATCGCGCTGCTCGAGGAGCGCGCGCGGGCGGCGGGAATCGCGAACGTCCACCCGCTGCTCGCGCCCGAGGGCGAGGGGCTGCCGCCCGAGCCGTGCGACGCGATCCTCGTCGTGAACACGTTCCATCACTTCCCCGACGGGCCGGGGTACCTCCGCCGGCTGTCGGAGCGGCTGGCGCCGGGCGGACGGATCGTGAACGTGGACTTCCACGCCGGCGAGCTGCCGGTCGGACCGCCGCCGGACCACAAGGTGTCGCGCGAGGACTTCCTCGCCGCCGCGCGCGCGGCGGGGCTCGCGGTCGCCGCGGAGCGGACGTTCCTGCCCTACCAGTACTTCCTCGAGCTCCGGGTCGGTTGAACGGGGGCTGCGCCCTGAGGATTCGTCACATCTTCGGCTGCTGACCGGGGGAGCGGCTCTGGTCGGACTAGCGGCGCACCGCGCGCTCCGGCTGGGCATCGACGGGTCGGCACCCGCGCGCGCCGGGAACGCTCCGGGCGGAGCACTGCGGGCGGCAGGGCGGTGAGCGCCACCGGCGGGGGCGCAGGGGTTCGGAAGCCCGGAAGGACGCGAGCGGCGAGTCGACGCTCTAGCCGCGCGGCCATGCGAACCGGTCCTCGGTCCGCTGGAGCTTCGGCCAACTCCGGGGCGCCGCTGGGTCACTGCGCCCACATCCCCAGCTGCATGACGGGACGCAGAGGCGCCACGTCAGCGCGCGAGAGCGGTGTCGGCCTGTTGCTCGCATCGCGGCGGAAGCGATCCATGTGCTCGCGCCCGAAGGTGCTCTCCGCGTGAAGCAGATTGTGGGCTCGGCAGGCGAGCCGAAGATTCTCGACCGTGGGCGGTCCCCCGAGGGCGGCGGGCTGGATGTGGTCGAGCTCGAGCTTCCAGCGGCTGTTGCAGCGGCAGCCGTCCGGGCCGACCCAGGCGCAGCGCCCGCCATCGCGCGTCCACACCGCGCGGCGCACTATCGCCGGGATCGTGGTCCTCGCAGCCGGCGGCTTCCCCGCGGTCTTCTTCGTCGCGGCGGCCTTCGTCGTCCCGGCCTGCTTCGCTCCCTTCGTCTTCCGCTCCGGCGCGACCGCGCCCTTGCGCTTGCCGTGCTTCTGGATGGCGCAGCGGATGGCCTCGTGGAGCACCGCCGCGAGGTCGCCATCCGGGACCTTGTGCGACAGAAGCGACCGGAGCGTCTCGAGGTCCTCCTTGCAGGCGCGGTCGAGGGTGACCCGGAGCGACCAATGCGTCTCCGAGACGGCGAGCGTCTCGGCCCTTCGCTTCGGCTGCGCGACCGTGGGCGGGGGCGCCGGCAGCGAGCCGGCGGTGGGGTCCGGGCCGACGGTCGGCTCAGCAGGGCTGGCCACTGGCGCCGCCTCGGCGCCTGCATCGGACGCCGGGAGCGGTAGCGCTGCGCTCGCTGCGGCGGGCGCGCGCTCGGCCAGCTTGCGGACGCCTGCGCGCGGAGCGGTGCGGGCCTGGACGGAGACGACGAGGTGCTCGACCTCGGCCCGCGTCCGGAAGGCGGCGCGAGCGAGGAGATCGTCCACGTTCTCCTCGGTGAGCACCTGGCCGAGGAGCGCCACGGTGGATAGGCAAAGGCGCCCATCCCGCAGCGGAGCCTCGAGGATCGGGAAGCGGCGCAGCACCCGCATCGCCTGGATGCGCCGGCCAGCGGCGCCCTCGCGCAGGTGGAGCGCCTCCAGGCAATAGGCCCAGAGGGACGCATGGCCGACCTCGACGAAGGCGCGGCGCCGATCGAACTCGTCGAGGTGCAGGAGGAAGTCGACCTGGACCTTTCGTTCCTCTCCGGCGAGCTCGCGCAGGCGCAGGGCGAGAACGTTCGACTCGAGAGAAGCGGGGGCGAGCGCGGACATGGGGTGACCTCCAGTACACCCTTCGTAACACGCGATTTCCGGAGCTCCGGAGACGCTCCAGGCTCGCGCCTGCGCGGCGTTCTCCGGCGAACCCTCGTCGTTGCCCCAAGGCGATCGGCACGCGCTTCACGCGCGAGAAGCGTGCGCGAGAGCGGCCCTCCCGCGCCTACTCATATGCCGAGCGCGATTGAAGCGAAAATGCGTCAATGGGAAATGTCTCACCCACCGCATCTGGGACGTCTTGCCTCGTCGCGAGAAGAGCCGCGGCACCGACCGGCACTACCGCTGGCGATAGTTGACACCCAGGGTGAATACGGTCGACTTCCGCGACGCTCCAGGGCGTGCTTCGGGGCGAGCTGCGGAGGCGCCGTCGAGAAGTCCGCGAGCTCCCCGCGCGAAGTCACGCCGTCGCTGGGCCCGGTTTCGATACGGCGAGACGCTCGCCTGCTCCGACGCCTTCCCGCGTTCATCGGGGTCGAGCACGAGCGCTGCGCCGACCCCGTCGATGCCCCGAATCCGCCATGCGCACGGGAGCCGTGGTCGAAACACCCGCCGCTCGTCCGGCGAGTACCCGCACTTGTGACGAATGATGAGGGCTGCGCCCCAGCCCCTGCACGCCGGGTCCCGTGCGCCACTGCGGGCGGCTTCGCCGCTGTCGCGGTGGCGCCCCGGCGGGCTCGCTTCGCTCGCCCGTTCGTCGAACATGATCGGCCCGCTCAACCCGCGCCGCCCGGGAGCAGCGCGCGGACCGCGCCGGCGGGGTCGTCGCCCTCGAGCCAGGCGCGGATCGCCGCGACGCCGTGGGCGCCGGCGGCGAGCACCTCCGGCACCCGCGCCGGCGTCACCCCACCCAGCGCGATGACCGGCAACCCCTGCGCCGCGGCCGCGCGCAGCACCGCGAGCCCGACGGGGGGCCCGTAGATGCGCTTCGAGGGCGTGTCGTAGACGGGGCTCACCGTCGCGAAGCTCGCGCCCGCCTCGCGCGCGCGGCGCACCTCCGCCGCGGAGTGGCACGAGACGCCGACCAGCGCGTCCGGACCGAGCAGGTGGCGCGCGTCCGCCGCCGGGATCCCGGCGGCGGGCAGGTGTACCCCGTCGGCGCCCGCCGCCTGCGCCACGTCCACGCGGTCGTTCACGATGAGGCGCTGCCCCGCCGCGCGGCAGACTGCCGCGAGCGCGCGCGCGAGCGCGAGCAGCTCGCGGCCGCCGAGGTCCTTCTCTCGCAGCTGGACGAGCACCCGGCCGGGCGGCAGTCCGACGAGCGCGGCGGTGACGCGCGCGGGGAGATCCCGCGTGAGACTGCGATCCGTGATCAGGTGGACAACGGGAACGCCCATCCGTAAGCTCGCGCGCACGCCATCCTCCTCCCAGAGGTGATCACGTGTCGAGCGACCTTCACAGCTTCCTCGCGTTCCTGGAGGAGCAGAAGGCGAAGCAGGCGAGCCGCTTCCCGACGGTCAAGTACGAGAAGGTCCTGTCCTTCATGGGCACGACCAGCCTCGCGGGGACGTTCGCCTCGGTCTCGGTGAACCGGATCCGCCGGCTCGAGCCCGGTCCGACGGGACGCGACCTCGAGATCCGCCTCGCCGGCCCGATCGTGCGCCGGCCTCAGAAGGGCGAGTCGATCACCGTCCACATGACGCGGGTCGAGCAGTACCAGGGCTACCAGGTGAAGACGCGCGCGCTCTCGACCGGGACGACCGAGCGCGATCTGCTCGAGGAGCTCCCGGACGGCACGGTGGCCGTGAAGGGCGCCCAGATCTTCACCGTCCACCACAGCCCCTACACGCTCAAGTTCTTCGAGAACGTCCCCTTCGAGGACCTGCAGGAGACGCTCGCCGGCGTGCGGTACGCGCTCGTGGGCGTGGGCGAGACGGCCAACATCTCGCCGCGGTTCATCTTCCACCACGAGGTGGACGGCGAGCGGCTCGCGCTCTATCACGGCGACGGCCTCGCCCTGAAGACGTACATGAACCTGAAGGCGAACCGCCACGAGACGCGGCTCGTGCTCGACCTCGACGACTTCGCGGGGTGGGAGCTCCGCGGCGTCGTGGAGGAGTTCGCGCCGCACCAGCACCCGGAGGCCTACGAGCGGATCTGCCAGGGCTTCAGCTCCGGGAACTGGGGCAAGCCCTCCCGCGTGTTCCGCTCGCAGATCCAGTCGATCGCGCGGATCGAGCCCGTCGGGTAGCTCAGCTCCCGATGAGCCCCGTCATCGGGCTCGACGCCGCGGCGTGCAGCTTCGTCGGGATGCGGCCGGCGAGGTGGGCCTTGCGCCCCGCCTCGACGCCCGCGCGCATCGCCTCCGCCATGAGCACGGGATCCCTCGCCTCGGCGATGGCGGTGTTCATGAGGACGGCGACGGCGCCGAGCTCCATCGCGATCGCGGCGTCGCTCGCCGTGCCGACGCCGGCGTCGACGAGCACCGGGACGCTCACCGTCTCCATGATGATCCGGAGGTTGTAGGGGTTCCGGATCCCGAGGCCCGAGCCGATCGGCGCGCCGAGCGGCATCACCGCCGCGCAGCCGACGTCCTCGAGGCGCTTCGCCGTGACCGGGTCGTCGTTCGTGTAGGGCAGGACCGTGAAGCCCTCCTTCACGAGGACCTCGGCCGCCGCGACCAGCCCGACCACGTCCGGGAACAGCGTGCGGCGATCGCCGATCACCTCGAGCTTCACGAGGTCGCCCATCTCGAGCTCGCGGCCGAGCCGAGCGGTGCGGATCGCCTCGTCGGCCGTGAAGCACGCGGCCGTGTTGGGCAGGAGCTTCATGCCCTTCGGGATCCACTCGAGGAGCGACGCCTCGCCCGTCTTGGAGAGATCGAGCCGCCGGACCGCGACGGTGACGAGCTCGGCGCCCGACGCGACGAGCGCGCGCTGCATGGTGGGGAAGTCCGGGTACTTGCCCGTCCCGACCAGCAGGCGACTCGTGAAGGCGTGCTTGCCGATGCTCCAGGTGTCCGCCATCGCTACCCTCCGCCGACGAAAGCGACGATCTCGATCGAGTCGCCTGGTCCGATCCGCTGGGACTCGTAGCGATCCTTCGTCACGACCGCGTCGTTCACCTCGACGGCGACGCGCTGCGCCTTCACGCCGAGGTGACCGAGCAGCCCGGCGACGGTCACGCCCTCCGGGACCTCCCGGAGCTCCCCATTCAGTCGGACCTGCATGCCCCGCACACTTAGAACGCTGGCGCGCGCGCGTCAACGCACCCTCGCGCTCGGCGTGGCCCGCAGCGCTCCGCGAGCTCGCCTTCCAGCTCTGCGTCGACGGGACGAGCCGCGGGAGCGCCGCGGACCTCCTCGCAGCGCCCGAGCACCTGCTCGGCCGCCGCGCGCGACGTCCTCCTCGCCTCCCGGCTGCTGGAGGAGTCCGTCGGCGAGGCGATCGGCAGCGGCGAGGTGCGCATGAGGGAGGACGCGTTCGAGGGCGACGCCGTCAGGACCGCACGACGATCGGTGCCGCGTAGTGAACGAGCTGCGGCTCGGCGTCGACCGGCGCGAGGCGGGCGGCCGCCTCGGACGCCGAGGGCGTCATCATGACGCTGAAGAAGAAGGCGGCCTCGAGTGCGAGCGCGAGAGCGAGAAGCGCGAAACCCTTCATGATCCGTGACCTCCGTACCCACCGCTCTACGCGCGCCCGCCGCGGCTATTTCGCGGCCGAAGGCCTCGCCCCGCAGGGGCCGGCGCCGTCACGAACGCCGGCGTCTCGTCTCTCGCCCGGGCAGCGCGCGACGTGCGCCGTCTCGCTTGCCCGCAGCCGGTGTGCGTGGTTACGTCGCCATCCCCCCGAAGAGGAGAATCGCCCGTGAAAGCTCGCCTCGCCGCCCTGCTCGCGCTCGCGCTCGGCGCCTCCGCCCGCGCCGACGAAGGCATGTGGATGCCGCAGCAGCTCCCCGATCTCGCGGCCCGGCTGGAGAAGCTCGGCTTCACGGGCGACGCCCGGCAGTTCGCGGATCTCACCGGCCAGCCCATGGGCGCGGTCGTCTCGCTCGGCGGCTGCAGCGCGTCCTTCGTCTCCCCCGACGGCCTCATCGCCACGAACCACCACTGCGTCATCGGCGCGCTCCAGTTCAACTCGACCCCCGAGCGCAACCTGCTCGACGGCGGCTACGTGGCGCGGTCGCGCGGGGAGGAGCTCTGGAACGGGCCGGGCGCGCGCGTGTACGTGACCGTCTCGGTGACGGAGGTCACCGACGAGATCACCGGCGGGCTCGAGCCGGGGCTCGGCGACGCGGAGCGCGGGAAGCTCATCGAGCGGCGCGTGAAGCGGCGCACCGCGCGCTGCGAGAAGCCGGGCCTCCGCTGCACCGTCGCGTCGTTCTTCGAGGGCGCGCGCTGGTTCGAGGTGGGCCAGCTCGAGATCCAGGACGTGCGGCTCGTCTTCGCGCCGCCGGCCAACGTGGGCAACTTCGGCGGCGAGACCGACAACTGGATGTGGCCGCGCCACTCCGGTGACTTCTCGTTCTTCCGCGCGTACGTCGGCAAGGACGGCAGCCCGCGGCCGCACGCCGACGACAACGTCCCGTACCACCCGCGGCGCTGGCTGAAGGTGTCGCCGAAGGGCGTTGCGGAGGACGACCTCGTGTTCGTGGCCGGCTACCCGGGGCGCACCCAGCGGCTCAAGACGTACCGCGAGGTGAAGGAGCAGCTGGAGTGGGCGTACCCGGGCACGGTGCGGCGCAACCGGGACCTCCTCGCCATCCTGGAGCGGCTCTCCAAGGAGTCGAAGGAGACGGCCATCCGCGTGAACCCGCGCGTGCGGGGGCTCGCGAACTCGATGAAGAACCGCGAGGGCGTCCTCGAGGGCGCCGCCAGGGGCGGGCTCCTCGAGAAGAAGGCGCAGGACGAGAAGGCGCTCGTCGCGTGGATCGAGGCGGACGCCGCCCGCAAGGCGGAGTACGGCGAGGCGCTCGCCGCGCTCGACCGGATCCAGGGGGAGAAGGAGCGGACGCGGGAGCGCGATCTCGTGTTCCAGTCGCTCACCTCGAGCTCGTCGCTGCTCTCCGCGGCGCGCACCGTCTGGCGGCTCGCCGACGACCGGCCGAAGAAGGATCTCGACCGCGATCCGGCGTTCCAGCAGCGCGAGTGGCCGCGGCTCCGGGAGTACCTCGAGCGCATCGAGCGCAGCCTGGACCTCGGCGCGGACCGCGCGCTCCTGCGCTACGCGCTCGTCGAGGCGGCGGCGCTCCCCGCGGACCAGCGCATCCCGCCGCTCGACGCGGCGGTGGGGCTCGCGCCGGGCGCGCCCCCCGACGAGGCCGGCCGGAGGATCGACGCGTTCCTCGACCGGCTGTACGCGGGGACGAAGCTCGCCGACCGCAAGACGCGGCTCGAGCTCTCCGAGCGGAAGACGACGAAGGAGCTCGCCGCCCGCAAGGACACGTTCCTCGACCTGTTCGCCGCGCTCCGGCCGTTCGAGCGGCAGCTCCGCGAGGAGCAGTACGCGCGCGACGGCGCGCGCTCCCGCGTCGGCCCCGTCTACGCGCGCGCCCTCGTCGCGAGGGCGGGCGGCGTGCTCGCGCCGGACGCGAACGGCACCCTCCGCGTCACCTACGGCGTCGTGAAGGGCGTCTCGCCGCGTGACGGCCTCTACTACCGGCCGCAGACGACGCTCGCGGGCGTGCTCGCGAAGCACCGGGCGGGCGACGAGGAGTTCGACGTCCCGGCCCCGGTGCGCGAGGCGATCCGGGCGCAGCACGCGCGCGGCACGGGCCCCTACGTGGACCCGAAGCTCGGCGACGTGCCGGTGGACTTCCTCTCCAGCGTGGACACGACGGGCGGCAACTCCGGCTCGGCCGTGCTGAACGGCGCCGGTGAGCTCGTGGGGCTGCTCTTCGACGGCACCTGGGAGACCATCGCCTCGGACTTCATCTTCGACGCACCCTCGACCCGCTCGATCCAGGTCGACTCGCGCTACCTGCTCTGGTTCCTCACGGACGTCGCGAAGGCGACGAACCTGCTCGAGGAGCTCGGCGCGCCCGTCGCGGTCGGCGCCCGCTAGCTTCCGGGAGATCCCCTCATGCGCATCCCCGCCCTGCTCCTGTCCCTGGCGGTCGCCCACGCCGGTCCCGCGCTCGCCGCGCCGCCGCGCGGGACGGGCGACGTCCTCACCTTCAAGGCGGTGGAGCGGACGCTCCCGAACGGCCTGCGGGTGCTCGTCGTCCCGACCGGCTTCCCGGACCTCGTCTCCGTCCAGATCCCGATGCAGACGGGGTCGCGGAACGAGGTCGAGCCGGGCAAGTCCGGCTTCGCCCACTTCTTCGAGCACATGATGTTCCGCGGGACGAAGACCTACCCGCCCGACGCCTACCAGGCGGTCGTGACGCGCATCGGCGCGCGCCAGAACGCGTACACGTCGGACGACGTCACGAACTATCACATCACGTTCGCCAAGCAGGACCTGGAGAAGGTCCTCGAGCTCGAGGCGGACCGCTTCATGAACCTCGACTACTCCGTCGCGGCGTTCAAGACGGAGTCGCGGGCGATCCTCGGCGAGTACAACAAGAACGCGTCGAACCCGCTGCGCAAGCTCGAGGAGGTCCAGCGCGACAGCGCCTTCGGCGTCCACCCGTACAAGCACACCACGATGGGCTTCCTCGCCGACATCGAGGACATGCCCAACCAGTACGAGTACTCGAAGACCTTCTACTCGCGCTGGTACCGGCCCGAGCACGCGACCATCGTGGTCGCGGGCGACGTCGACCCGCAGAAGGTGATCCCGCTCGTGGAGCGGTACTTCGGGCGCTGGCAGCGCGGCGCGCACCGGGTGGAGATCCCGCCCGAGCCCGCGCCGCGCGGCCCGGTCCATGCGCACGTCCCGTGGACCACGCCGACCCTGCCGTGGGTGGCGGTCGCCTTCCACGGGCCGGCCTTCTCCGACGTGAAGAAGGACTGGCCGGCGGTGGATCTCCTCCTCGACCTGAACTTCGGGGAGACGAGCGACCTCTACGAGCGGCTCGTCGTGGAGGAGCAGAAGGTGGATGCGCTCGTCGCGGACTCCGGACCCAGCGTGGACCCGGGGCTCGTGACGGTCTACGCGCGCCTCAAGTCCCCCGCCGACGCGATCTACGTCCGGGACGCCATCCTCCGGACGTTCGCGCGGGCGCGCGCCGCGGCGCCGCCGCCGGCCCGCCTGGCGGAGCAGAAGGCGCACCAGCGGAACGCGTTCCTGCGCGGCCTCGACTCGACCGACGCCATCGCCGGGACGCTCGCGCGCTACGCGACGTACGCGCGGTCGCCGTACGGGACCGTGAACCGCCTCTTCCGCACCTACGCGGCGCTCACCCCGGACGACCTCCTCGCGACGGCGCGGCGCTACTTCACGGACGAGCGGCTCGTCGTGACCACGCTCTCGAAGGATCCGCTGCCCGCGGGCCTCGAGCGGACGCCGGCGCTCGCGGCGGTCGAGGCCGCCGCTCCGGCCCAGGCCGGCGCGAGGCCGGCCGCCGAGGTGCCGGTCGTCGCCATCCCCTCGAAGCTGCCGGTCGTGACCGCGAAGCTCCTCTTCGAGGCGGGCAGCGCGCGGGATCCCCAGGGCAAGGAGGGGCTCGCCGGGCTCGCCGCGGCGATGCTCGCCGACGCCGGCTCCCGGCGGATGCGCATCGACGAGATCCGCGACGCGCTCCACCCGCTCGCGGCGAGCTTCGACGCGCAGGTCGACAAGGAGCTCGTCACCCTCACCGGCACCTTCCCGCGGGATGGCTGGGAGCGCTTCGCGGACGTCGCGCTGCCGCAGCTCACCGATCCGGGGTTCCGCGAGGAGGACTTCCGGCGCGTCCGGGACGACCGGCTGAACGCGCTCGTCCAGGACCTGCGCGCGACGAACGACGAGGAGCTCGGGAAGGAGCGGCTGCAGGCGAACGTGTTCGCCGGCACGCCGTACGGGCACCCCGCGCTCGGAACGGTGCAGGGGCTCCGCGCCGTGACGCTCGACGACGTGAAGGCGTTCGTGCGCGCGCACTACACGCGCGCGAACCTCGTCGTGGGGCTCGGCGGCGACGCGCCCGCGCCGTTCCGCGCCCGGCTGCAGGCCGAGCTCGCGAAGCTCCCCGCCGGGGAGAAGCTCGCGCCCACCCGGATCGCCGCCCGGCGGCCGAAGGGGATCGAGGTCGAGCTCGTCGAGAAGGACACGCCCGGCGTGGCCATCTCCTTCGGCCACCCCATCGACGTGGTGCGCGGCCAGCCCGACTTCGTCGCGCTCTGGCTCGCCAAGACCTGGCTCGGAGAGCACCGCTCGTCGAGCTCGCACCTCTACCAGCGCATCCGCGAGGAGCGCGGGATGAACTACGGCGACTACGCCTACGTCGAGGCGTTCCCGCGCGGCATGTTCCAGTTCTTCCCGGGCCCCAACGTCGCGCGGCGCTCGCAGCTCTTCGAGGTGTGGATCCGGCCCGTCGTGCCCGCCAACGCGCAGATGGCGATCCGCATCGCGCTCCACGAGCTCGGCCGCCTCGTCGACCAGGGGCTCACGGAGGAGGAGTTCGAGAGGACGCGCGCCTACCTCGTGAAGAACGTGTTCGTCATGACCGCGCGCCAGGACCAGCAGGTCGGGTACGCGCTCGACTCGCGCTGGTACGGCACCCCCGAGTTCACTCGCTACATGCGCGACGGGCTCGCCCGCCTCACCCGCGCCGACGTGAACGCCGCCATCAAGCGGCACCTGTCGGCGAAGGACCTCTCGTTCGTGATCGTCGCGAAGGACGCGAAGGCGCTCGCCGACGCGCTCGTCGGCGACGGGGTGTCGACCGTGAAGTACGACGCGGAGAAGCCCGCCTCGCTCCTCGAGGAGGACCGCGCGATCGGGGGGACGAAGCTGGGCATCCGGCGCGAGGCCGTGCGCGTGACGCCGGCCTCCGAGGTGTTCGCGCGCTGAGGGAGGCGCCGCTTCTCCCCTCGGGCGGCGCGGGCCGAGCCCGAGGGGCCGCGCCTCACGTCCGGAGGGTCATCCACGCCGCGATCGCGGCGAGCAGCGCCAGCGCCACGAGCGCCGCGACGAGGATCCGGCGGCTCGCGCCGCTCGCCCCGTCGTCCTCGAGGCCGAGCGACAGCCGCGGCCGCTCCGCGCGCGGCGCGTCGGTGCGCGCCGTCCCCGCGTCGTTCTCTGGCGCGACGGCCGCGGCGCCCGGCACGGGCTCGCCGCTCGGGGCCGCCCCGGCGCCTCCGGCAACGGGCGCCGCCTCTCGGACCGCGCGCAGGAAAGGATCGTCGGGCAGCGCGGGCTCGGTCGCGTCGCCCGCGCTCTCGCGCGGGGGCGCGGAGGGCGCCGCCTCGACCACGAGCTCCGCCTGCGCCTCGGCCTCGGCCTCGGCCTCGGCCTGGGCCGCACCGCTCCGCTCCTCGGACGGCACGGCGTGCAGCCCGGGCGCCGGGTCCGCGCGCGGCGGAGGCGCGCTCGGCGCGGGCTCGGGCTCCTGGGGCGGCGGAGGGGCCATCAGCGGTGGCGGAGGCGGAGGCGGCTCGAAGCGCCGGGGCCGCCCGTCGGCGCCGCGCGCCGCGGCGGCGGGCCCGCGCACGAGGATCACGTGCCCACACCGGCAGCGGATGCGGTACACGCGGCCCGGCGCCGGCTCGTCGACGCTCGCGAAGCGCTTTCCGCAGGAATCACAGACGAACTTCAAGCTCGAGCTCCCATCGTCGACACCCGGAAGCGACGGTACATCGGGACTGCCCCGGGGATCGAGTTGCTGCTACAGTGCCGCCGGTATCACGGGATACCGCCGTTCGCTCCGCTGCGCTCCCCGCGCGCGGGGCGGCGGCCGGGTGGGATGGCGCACGGCGCTCGCTCGCGATCGCGCAGCCGGACGCAGGCGCCGGAGACGGCGGTGGAGGCGGGATGGGCGGGGTGTCTCAGGTGGTGTCGCGTTCGAGGCCGGACAAGCCCCAGCTCACGCAGTTTCATCAGCGGATCGCCGCCGAGACGCTCACCGCGCGCGGCGGCGGCGGGACCACCCGGCTCGCCGGGGCGCTCGCCCACTCCGCCGTCGATCTGAACCCGCACCAGATCGAGGCCGCCGCCTTCGCGCTGGCGGCGCTCCCCACCGGCGGCGCCGTGCTCGCCGACGAGGTCGGGCTCGGCAAGACCGTCGAGGCGGGTATCGTGCTCGCGCAGCTCGCCGCCGAGGGCAAGGCGCGCGCCGTGATCCTCGTGCCCGCGTCCCTCCGCGCGCAGTGGCGCGAGGAGCTGCGCTCCAAGTTCGGCCTCGACGCCGAGGTCGTGGACGGCGACTCCGTCCGCGAGAAGGAGCGGCAGGGCCTCCGCACGAACCCGTTCGACACCGGCGGCATCGTCATCTGCTCGCACCCGTTCGCCGCGCTCCGGCAGGCGGACATCGAGCGCGTGCCGTGGGACGTCGCCGTGATCGACGAGGCGCACCGCCTCCGGAACGCGTACCGCAAGGATCACCGCACCGGGCAGGCGCTCCGCAAGGCCCTGCGCAAGGCTCCGAAGCTGCTCCTCACCGCGACGCCGCTCCAGAACGACCTCATGGAGCTGCTCGGCCTCGCCGCGTTCATCGACGACGCCCTGCTCGGCAACGAGGAGGCGTTCCGGTCCCAGTACGCCTCGGGCGAGCTCACCGAGGACAAGGCCGCCGACCTCAAGTCGCGCCTCGCGCCCGTGTTCATCCGCACGCTGCGCCGCCAGGTGAAGGAGTACGTGAAGTACACCGCGCGGCGATCGATCGTGGAGGACTTCGCGCCGACCGCCCAGGAGCAGGAGCTCTACGAGCGCGTCTCCGAGTACCTGCGCCGCGACGACGCCTACGCCATCCCCGCGGCGCGCCGGCAGCTCTTCGTCCTCGTCTACCGCAAGATCCTCGCCTCCTCGTCGTTCGCCCTCGCCGCCACGCTCGATCGGCTCGCCGACACGCTCGACCAGAAGATCGCGGGCGTCGAGTGCTCCGCCCAGGCGGAGCTGCTCCTCGAGATGGACGGGTTCGCCGAGGAGGTGGAGGAGCTCTTCGACGACGCCGGCGGCCCCTCGCGGCCGAAGGGCCAGGCCGCGCTCCGGCGGATGAACGACGAGCTCTCGGAGCTCCGCGCCTGCGCGCGCCTCGCCCGGGAGATCAAGGTGAACGCGAAGGGCGACGCGCTCGTGCGCGGGCTCGATCGCTGCTTCACGGTCGCGAAGGCGTGCAACTGGCCGGACAAGGCGGTCGTCTTCACCGAGTTCCGCCGCACGCAGGACTACCTCGCGCGCCTGCTCAAGGCGAAGGGCTACTCCGTCACCTGCCTCTCGGGGGACGTGGGCGGCACGGACAAGCGCCAGGCGCTCGTCGAGGAGTTCCGGAACGAGACGCAGATCCTGATCATGACCGAGGCCGGAGCGGAGGGGCTGAACCTCCAGTTCTGCAACCTGGTCGTGAACTACGACCTCCCCTGGAACCCGCAGCGCGTCGAGCAGCGCATCGGCCGGTGCCACCGCTACGGCCAGCAGCGCGACGTGCTCGTGCTGAACTTCCTCAATCGCCAGAACGCGGCCGACAACCGGCTCTACGACCTCCTCTCGCAGAAGCTCGCGCTCTTCGACGGCGTGTTCGGCTCGTCCGACGAGATCCTGGGCGCGCTGGGCACCGGCATCGACTTCGAGAAGCGGGTCCTCGACATCTACCAGTCCTGCCGCTCGGGCGAGCAGATCGACGCCGCGTTCCAGAAGCTCCGCGGCGAGCTCGACGACCGGATCTCCGCCCGGTACGCCGCGGCGCGGGCGCTGCTCTTCGAGCGCTTCGACGGCGAGGTCCGCGGGCGGCTGCGCGTCGCCGAGCAGAAGGCGAAGGAGGCGGTGGCGCGGCGGGAGGCGGAGGAGGACGCGCTCGTCTCGGCGGTCCTCGCGGACGACGCGCCCCGTCCGGCGGAGGCGGAGCCCGAGGCGCCGCAGCCGCCCGCGAAGGGCCGCACCGGGCGCGCGAGGCTCGTGCGCGAGGCCGCCGAGAAGGTCCGCGCGCGGCCGCAGGACGCCGTCTCGTTCCTCGAGCTCCCGGCGGTGAACCTGCCCGCGAAGCTCGGCCGCCTGGCCGGGCGCGAGGGCTGGTGGTTCGCCTACAAGTTCAGCTTCGACGCGCTCGTCTCGGAGGAGCGCGTCATCCACCTCGTCCTGTGGCACGACGGCGAGCGGTTCCACGCGCTCACCCCGGAGGAGGCCGAGGCGTTCGCGGCGCTCCCCGCCGAGGAGGCGAAGGCGGGCCCGCGAGGAGCGACCGTCTCCATCGGGAGCGCGCAGGAGGAGGCGCTGGAGACGATCCACGCGCGGCTCGTGCAGGACCTCCAGGAGCGGATCGCGAGGTCGTACGACGAGGCGCGAGACCGCTGGGACCGCTCGGTCGAGGACGCGCTCGCGTCGCCGCGCAAGGCCGTCGACGACGCGCGCGCCGCCTGGGCCAAGGCGCGGGGCGCGCTGCACGACCGCTCCGAGGCGCCGCTCCGCGACCGCCGGGCGGCGTGCGAGCGCGCCGAGCGCGAGTACCGCCGCAAGCTCGACGACCTGCGCGCGACCGAGGGGCACCGCTACGCCGAGAAGGATCGCGCCGTCGCGGACCTCCGGAAGCGCGCGGAGATCCGCGAGAAGCGCACCCTCGTGGCGACGGCGTACTGGCGCGCGCCCTGAGCGGCGGCGCGACTCGCGCACCTTCGGTGCCGCGAGTCACGGCCGGCCGCGTGAGCGCGCCGCTGCCTCCGCTCCGGCGCCCTTGGCCGGGACGAGCTCGAACCGGATGGGCACGGCCGCCGCGGTCCCGCCCGCCGGCCCGAGCGCCCGCACGACGCACGCGGCGAGCTCGGGGTCGCCCACGGAGTCCGCCGCGATGGCGGCGCGGCCGCCCCCCACGTGCGCGACGATCACGCCGTCGAGGGCGGGCGTGCGCCGGAGCGCCTCGCCGTAGCAGGCCTCGAGCCCGCTCGCGCGGCCGGCGACGGCGCGGCGCGCGTCGGCGGGACCTGCGACCGGGGCGCCGACGGTCAC
>NZ_JALCYX010000078.1:10477-18621 GCF_022690695.1 Anaeromyxobacter sp. SG17 | reverse complement strand
AGCGCCCCGGCGCGGAGGGCCTCGCGAGCCCCGCCCGGCGCCGTCGCCGCGACCCGCAGGAGCAGCTCCACCCGCGCGAGCGCGACCGGGCTCGCCGGGCGCCCCTCGGAGGCGAGCACCTCGGCCGCCCGCCCGCGCAGCGCGCGCGCCGCCGTCCGGAGCTCCTGCTCGGCCTCGCGCAGCGCAGCCGCCCCCTGCCCGGCGAGCGCGCGGCGCTGCCCGGCGCGGAGCCGATCGCCCGCCTCGAGCAGCGCCTCGATCTCGTGCCCCCGCTCTCGGGCGACGCGGTTCAGGACCCAGGCCAGCCCGACCGGACGGCGGACCTTGCGGAGGGCGGCCGCCCCCGCGGCGTCCCCGCGCTCGGCGAGGGCGCGCGCGAGCGCGTCCCGCTCGGCGGTGAACCGCGACGGCGACGTCGCGAGGAGCCTGCCCACCTCCTCGCCGCCGGGGAGACCGCCCTCGCCTGCGCGGCGGCGGGCCATGGGCTAGCGGCCGCGCAGGACGGCGACCGAGCCGGGCACGCCGGGCATGAGGGTCACCGACTCGACGAGCGAGATCTGGTGGAAGATTCCCTCCCGTCCGTCGTAGGCCGCGGCGAGCTCCTGGCCGACGATGATGCGCGGACCGGACGCTGTCCGCATCACGACCACCGCGCCGTCCTCGAGCACGGGCGCCTTCACGATGCCCCCCGCGAACGCGGGCTGGAGCTGCTGGTACGGCGTGAGGGCGGTGCCCGGGTAGGGGCGCAGGAGCTGGTAGAAGCGGCCCGGCGAGACCGCCACCGCGTAGGGTCCGTGCCGGCCCGCCGCGTCGAGCCGGGCGAGGGCACCGAGCAGGTCGTCCGCGGTCCGGGAGGGATCGCTCCAGTCGCCCGCCGGCAGCTCGACCGCGCCCTCGTGGCCGAGGAGCCCGCGCACGCCTGCGCGCGGCAGCCCCTCGAAGACGATCCGATCCTCGGCGCGCGCGATCTGCCGCGCCGCCTCGGACGCCTCGGAGAGGACGAGCGGCTCGCCGCAGGCGACGTCCGCCTCGATCGCGCGCGCGCCCAGCGCGAAGGTGCGGTGGATGACCGGGAGCGGGCGCACCTTCGGCACGTGGACGTGGGCGCCCTCCGGCTCCTCACCGAGGGGCAGGTCCTCCGCGACGCCGGCGCGCGCGCCGAACCCGATCGGCCCCACCACCTCGAGGAGCCGCCGGCCGGCCCGCACCTCGTCCGCGGCACCCCGCGCCACGGCGTCGATGCGATCCCAGACCTCCTGCTCGAACGGGGCGCTCTCTCGATCCTGCCAGCTGGTCATCGCTTCCCCTTCTCGCGCGGCGCCTCGCCGCCCGCCTCGGCGGAGGTCTTCGCCGCGTCCTCCTCGGTCACGATCGGTCCGGCGTGGCCGGTGTGCTCCTTCAGCATCCGGGCGAACGCGAGGTCGTGGCGGCGGATCCACTCGAGGATCATCGAGGCGTGCTCCTTCTCCTCGTCGCGGTTGTGCGCGAGGATCTCGCGGAGCTCCGGGTCCTCGATCGCGTCGACCCGCTGCTGGTACCAGTCGATCGCCTCGAGCTCCTCCTGGAGCGAGACGAGCGCCCGGTGAAGGTCCTTCGTGCGAGCGGACAGGAGCTCCTCCCGCTCGTGCCATCCCTGCGATGCGCCGGCCATCCTGCACGAGTGCGCAGCCGGGGCGGCGGCGCCAAGCCCCGGGCCGTTCGGCACCGCGTCCGGGGGGCCATACGGACAGTGGACGATAGACGCCCCGCGCCGCCGCGAGAGGATCCGACCCGCGGCGGGAAGCGAGTTCCTTGGCGAGCGGTTCCATGGCATGAGTCCTCCCGTGGAGAGCCCTGCCGACTTCCTCGCCCGATGGCAGTACACCGGCCTGTTCGCGGTGATCTTCGTGGAGGAGGCCGGGGTCCCGCTGCCGCTGCCGGGAGATCTGTTCATCGCCGCGATGGGGTTCCTCGCGCACGGCGGGCGCGCCGCGTTCGCGCCCACCGCCGCGGTCGTCACGACGGCGACCGTCCTTGGCGCGGCCCTCCTCTACCTCGTGTCGCGCCACGCGGGCCGCCCGCTCCTGGTCCGCCTCGCGCGGCGCCTCGGCTACACCGAGGAGCGCGAGGCGCGGCTCGAGGCGTGGCTCACCCGGCGCGGAGCCCCGGCGGTCGTGCTCGGCCGCCTCGTTCCCGGGCTCCGCATCGTGATGACGGTGGTCGCCGGAGCGCTGCGGCTCAGGCAATCGACGTTCGCGCTCGGCACGCTCGTCGCGGGGCTCGTGTGGGCGACGCTCTACTTCTGGATCGGCTGGGCGCTCGGCGCGGGCTACGAGCGCGTCGGCGGCGGTGGCGCGCTGGCCAGCGCCTGGCCCGCCGCCGTGGCGATCGCGATCGCGGCCTCCCTCGCCCTCACCTGGCGCGTCCGCGCCCGGCGCGCCCCGCGCGCGGAGCCTTGAGGGAGCACGCCGCGCGCGCTCGCGCCGGGCGGCCTCGCGCTCCGCGCCGGCGCGGCCGTCCCCGTCGGTGCGTGGCCTCGCCGCAGGTGTGCGGGCTCCCTACGTTTCCGGCGTGGAAGCCACGATCATCCGTCGGATCCTGCTCGTCGAGGACGACTCGGGCATGCGTGAAGCCATCCGGGCGCTGCTCGAGCGAGCGGGCTTCTCGGTGGCCGTGGCGCGAGACGGCGCCGAGGCCTGGGAGATGCTCTCCCGCGGACCCAGGCCCGTCGCGATCCTGGCCGACCTCTACACGCCCCGCATGACCGGGCACGACCTCGTCGCCCGCATTCGCCGCACCCCGCGCTTCGCGCGCGTGCCGATCATCGCCATGAGCGGCGAGCGCGCCACGAAGACGCGACCCGCGGCGGAGGCGTTCCTCGAGAAGCCCTTCTCGCGCGAGCAGCTCGAGTGGGCGCTGCAGCGCGTCGGCGCGGCAGAGACTGCCTAAACGACAGTGCGTGATTCGCGCTCACCTTCGGTGACGCGAATCACGCTGTCGTTTAGGGATGTTCGAACGGGGGCTGCGCCCCCGCCCCGCCGAGCGAAGCTCGTCGGGGCCCCACCCCTGCTCGCCGGGTCCCGTGCGCCGCCGCGAGCGGCTTCGCCGGCCGGGGGCCCGCGGCCCGGCCGGCGCGCGGGGCCCCGGCCCCCCGCCCCCGCCCCGGCGGGCTCGCTTCGCTCGCCCGTTCGCGAGCTCTCACCGGCATCTCACCCGGCGGCCGAGCGCTCACCGCGCCGCCCGCAGATCGACGCCGGTCTCGTCCGACCCTGCGCCCCGGCCGGCGTCCGCGCCGGGGCGCTCCGCGCTCCGCTCGCGCCAGCGCAAGACGGCGGGGAGCGCGACGAGCGCGGCCGCGAGGCAGGCGAGCTCCCCCAGCACCGCGAGCAGGCCGAACGAGAACAGCGCCTGGTTGCGCGCGACGAGGAGCGAGGCGTAGCCGATGATCGTGGTGAGCGAGCAGAGCGCCACCGCCCCGCCGGTCGTCCGCAGGATGTCGGAGATCGAGCGCGCGTTGTCGACGCGCCGCCGCTGGAAGATGTTCGTGGCGTAGTCGACGCCGATGCCGAAGGTGATCGGGAGCGCGATGAAGTTCAGCATGTTGAGGCGCAGGTGGAGCACGCCGGCGAGCCCGCCGAACCACAGCACGCCCACGGCGAGCGAGGCGAGCACCCAGCCGGCGTCGGCGAGGGAGCGCACCGAACGCTTGCCGAGGCCGAACGCCACGAGCACGAGCAGCACGACGCCCGCGAGCGAGAGGACCGTCGCGCGCGGGCCGTCCGCCTGGATGGCGTAGAGCACGTCCGCGAAGACGAGCAGCGAGCTCGCCACCGGCGCGTCGGCGGGCAGGCCGAGGCCGCGCAGCTCCTGGGTGAAGCGGAGCACGTCGCGCCCGTTCCAGACGTCGATCTTTCCGGACGGGTAGACGAGCACGGGCGTACCCACGCGCCCGTCCAGCTCGGTGAGCTGGCGCCGCAGCACGTCGGGCAGGTCCATCACGCCGAAGGGCCGGAGGTCCGCGGGCGGGAGCACCGCCTCGACCGCCATCCGCCTGTCCGGCGGGAGGAACGACAGGTTCTCGCGCGTCGCGAGCGCGCGGATCTCGCGCACGACCGGGAGCTTCTCCTCCTGGTCAGGGGGGACGAAGGCCTCGATCGAGATCACCGAGCCGATGGTGGTCGCCGGGGTCGCGCGGCGGTGGTCCTCGATGCGGCGCGCGAGCTCGCGCGCCTGGGCCTCGTCCCTCGCGAGGAGGGCGGTGGGGGTGAGGTGCTCGCCGAACAGGTCGTCGACGCGCGCGTCCCACCAGCCCGGGCCGCCCCGCTCCATCGCCGAGGCGTCGCGCAGGTTGCGGAAGTCGTACTCGAGCGCGTCCTTCGCGAAGTGCGCGATGGCGAGGACCGAGACCGCCGAGAGCACGACCGCCACGAGCGCGGTGACGCGCGGCGCGCGCTCGACGAGGTGCGAGAGCGCGAGCGTGAAGATCGGGCGTGACGGCCGCTGGCCCTCGCGCGTGATGGGCGAGCGCCGCTCCCAGGCGAGGACGAGCGGCGGCGTCATGACGTAGGAGAACAGCCAGGAGAGCGCCATCCCCACGCCGCCGATGAGCCCGAACTGGTTGAAGCCGCGGAAGTCGGTGGAGAGCAGCGAGGCGTAGGAGACGCCGGCCGCGAGCGCGGCCGTGAGCGTCGCGAGCCAGGTCGCCCCCACCGCGGTCTGCATGGCCGGGATCGGCCCGGCCCCGTGCCGCCGCTCCTCGAGGTAGCGCGCGAAGAGGATGAGGCCCACGTTGATGCCGTTCCCGACCACGATGGAGCCGAGGAACGCGGTGTTCGAGTTGAGGTGCCCCACCGCGAGCTCGGCGACGCCGAACGTCGCGAGCACGCCGGCGAGGAGCGGGATCCCGACCGCCGGCACGGCCTTCCAGGTGCGGTTGTAGATCGCCACCGCCGCCGCGACGGCGAGGATGACGAGCAGCGTCGCCCACACGAGGTCCTCGGCGAGCGCGTCGTGCTCCATCACGGTCGAGGTCACGTACCCGCCGTAGTTCACCTCGAGCGCGGGCGCGTACTTCTTCGGATCGAGCTCCTTCACCGTCCTGCGGACGAGCTCGTTCAGCGCCGCGACCTTGCCGTAGTCTCCGGGAGTCGAGCCGAGCCGGACGATCATGGCGAGGATCGTCATCTTCTCGCCGGGCCTTCCGGGGACCGGCACTTGACCCATCGTGTACCCTTCGCGGAAGCGGCCGAGCAGCTCCTTGCGGTCGCCGCCGAGCTTCGCGATGAGCCCCTCCACGTCCGGCGCCGCGCCCTCCGCCTTGCCCTCCCGGCTCGCCTGCTCCCAGGCGACGCGCCCCGCGAGCACGTCGCGCAGCTGCTCGAGCTCCGCCTTCGGCGGGAAGAGCAGCAGGCGCGGCCGGTAGAAGTCGGCGATCTCGTCCACCCGGTACTCCACCCAGCGGACGAGCTCCTTCGGCGCGGCGTCGAGCTTCTCGGCGAGATCGTCGGCGAAGAGCTGGAGCGTCACCGCGTCGGCGCCCGAGAGGATCACCGTCTGCTCGGCGAACCCGCCCACGCGCGCGGTGACGTTCTCCAGATCGACCGCGCTCTTGCTCGTGGCGGGGAGCAGCTCCGACAGGTCCGGGCGCAGGTCGCTGTAGAGCCGCACCGCGCCGACGCCCCCCGCCAGCGCCAGCACGGCGCAGACGGTGAGGAGGAGGGTGCGGTGGCGGTCTGCGAAGCAGACCCAGCGCTCGAACGGTCGCATGGTCGGGTACGTATCCTTCTCCCGGGCGTCCGGTGGGCACACGCGCCAGGGGCAGGTGTTCTACCGCATTTCACCCCGGTTTGATTCCAGCAGACCCCCGCTGTTCCCGGGGTCGCCCGGTCACCCGGAGAGGATGCGCGCGGCCTCTTTCGCGTCGAGCCGCGCCAGCCGGGCGCCCCCCTCCTCGCCGAGCACGACGTACGAGAGCGCGTCCGGGGTGAGCCCGCCGGCGTTCGCGTAGGCGTCGCCGGGCCGGAGGTGGGGGACGTGCACGTGGCCGAACACGCCGAGCGCGCACCCCTCGCGCGCGACGAGCGCGAGGCAGCGGCGCCGGAACATCGCGAGCATCCGCTCCTCGGCCACCACCCGCGCGAGGGCCTCCACGGTGCGCGCGGCGCCGCGGACGAGCGTCAGCCGCCCGAAGCGGCGGGAGATGCCGTCGCCGAGCCGCCCGATGGGCGAGCGGCTGATCGGGTCCGCGGCGTGGCCGTGCGCGACGAGCACGCGCCCGATCGCCGGCGCGTCGAGCACGAGCTGCTCGGGACCGGCGGCGGGGTCGTGGTTCCCCGCCGTGCGCTCGAGCCTCCCCTCGGCCGACAGCGCGGCGATCGCGCGGACCACCTCGGGGTGCGCCGCCTCGGCCCTCCCCTCGCCGGAGAAGAGGACGTCGAAGACGTCGCCGTTGAGGACGACCCGGACGCCCGCCTCCCGCGCCCGGGCGAGGAACGCGCGCGCGAGCCCTCGCGACGCGACCGGGGTCTGCGGCGCGAGGTGCCAGTCGCTCGCGATCCAGATCGTCACCGCCCGCTCGCTCCTCGCCGCGCGAGGAGCGCGTCGTAGAGCGCCTGCGTTCGCTCGCGCGCGAGCGCGTGGAGGGGCTCGACGAGCGCACGCTCCCGCCCGCGCCCCGGCGCGTGAGGCACCGGGATCGGCTCACCGAGCGCGGCCTGGAGCCGGGCGGGCAGCGGCAGCGGCGACCAGAACGAGAGCCGCTTCACGCGGAAGCCGGGGTACGCCTCCGCGCCGCCCACCACCGCGAGCGGCACGATCGGCACGCCGGCCTCGAGGGCGAGTCGGACGAAGCCGTGGCGGCCGTCCCAGCGGAGCCGGTAGAAGTCGCGCGCCGGTCGCGCCTCGCGCATCCCGCCGGGCGTCACGAGCAGCTGCTCGCCGCGGCGGAGCACGGCGAGGCAGCTCTCCTCGCTCGGGTCGATGAGGCCGAAGTGGCGCTTCAGCACCGGCAGGCCCGGCAGCGCCTTCTCGATGCGCGACTCGGCCGCCACGATGCGGAGCGGCGTGCGCGGGCCGCCGCGCTCGTGCCAGCGCTTCCAGGCGATGTGGTAGCCGGCCAGCACGAGGTCGAGCACGAGGTAGCCCGCGCCGTGCAGGGCCACGTAGATGCACGGCCCCTCCGGCGGCGGCGGCCCCTCGAGCGTCATCCGGTGGTACCCGGAGAGCGCCCGCGCCCAGGGGAGGTAGGCGCCCCGGTAGTACCAGCGCTCCGCGTCGATGGGGGGCGGCGGCGCGGCGGGAGACGTCACGTGAGGCTCCAGGGGCTGCGGCGCGCGGCCGACGCGCGGCCGACGAGCGCCTCGGTCGCCGCGGCGACCGCGTCGGCGAAGGCGCCGACCAGGGTGGCCTCGGCGCTGGCGGGCGGGGCGAGCGGCGCGCCGAACCAGTAGTCGAGCGGCACCGGCAGCGGCAGGGGCGGGAGCCACGCGCTGTGCCCGCGGCCGAGGGGGAGGCGCAGCGGGTGCTGCTGGTCCGCGCCCGCCATGGCGACCGGCACGACGGGCACGCCCGCCCGCGCCGCGATGCGCGCGTAGCCGCGCCGCCCCTTCCAGTCGAGGGCGTCGGCCGGCCCGTACAGCTCGCGCGCCCCGCCGGGGAAGACGAGCACCGACTCGCCGCCCGCGAGCGCCGCGAGCGCGGCCTCCTCCGTCGCCTCGATGGTGCCGACGTGCCGGCGCACCCAGCCGAGCGCCGGCAGCCGATGCAGCGAGGTGCCGCGCTTCTCCATCGGCCGGAACGGCACGCGCCCCGTGTCCCAGAACGACACGAGGCCGAGCAGCATCGTCTCGAGGTAGAGCCAGGTGCGGGGGTGCTTCGCGACGTAGATCACCGGCCGGTCCGCGGGGACCGCCTCGAGCCCGTGCACGCGCGGGCGGTAGTAGAGGCGGAGCGCGCGCGCGAGCGGCACGAGCACCGCCGTCTGCCGCCAGGTCCGGGGAAAGCGAGATGTTCTGACGGGGGCTGCGCCCCCGCCCCGCCGAGCAGAGCTCGTCGGGGGCCCACCCCGGCTCGCCGGGTCCCGTGCGCCACCGCGCGCGGCTTCGCCGCTGTCGCGGTGGCGCCCCGGCGGGCTCGCTTCGCGCGTGGTCGGGTTGCGACTCATGCGC
>NZ_JALCYX010000078.1:0-10467 GCF_022690695.1 Anaeromyxobacter sp. SG17 | reverse complement strand
CCCGGGCGCGCGGGGCCGGGGCCCCCCGGGGGGGGGGTTCGGCGGGGGGGGGGGGGCCGCCCCGGCGGGCTCGCTTCGCTCGTTGACTGTTTCCGACTCATGCTCGGTCGTTACACCGGCCGCACCGCCGCGCGCGGCCGGGCCTCCTCGAGGGCGGTGCTCGCCGCGCCCGGGAGCGCGGCCCGCGCGACCGCCTGCGCGTAGACGTGCAGCACCCGGGCGGCGACGCGGCTCCAGCAGAGCGCGTCCGCGCGCGCCCGACCGCGCAGGGCGAGCTTCGCGCGCAGGTCGCGATCCACCGCGGCGCGCCAGAGCGCCACCGCGAGCGCGCCGGGATCCCCGGGCGGCGTGAGCAGCGCGGCGCCGCGCGCCGCCTCCGCGTAGCCGGGCAGGTCGCTCGCGACCACCGGGCAGCCCGCGGCCATCGCCTCGACGAGCACCATCCCGAAGCTCTCGCCCCCGAGCGACGGCGCGCAGAACACGTCCGCCCGCGCGTAGGCCTCGGCGAGCGCGGCGTCCTCGAGGCGCCCGCGGAACCTCACGCCGAGGTGCGCGGCGCGCGCGCGGAACCGCTCCGTCGCGCCGGCGCCGACGACGTCCACCTCGACGCCGCGCCCCTGCGCGCGGAGCAGCGCCACCGCGTCGAGGAGGACGGAGAAGCCCTTCCGCGGCTCGGCGAAGCGCCCCACGAACAACACGCGGACCGCCCCGCCCGCGGGCTCGTCCGCCGGACGCGGGGGCCGGGCCGCCGAGGCGGCGGCGAAGCGCGAGAGGTCCACGCCGTTCGGGATCACCGCGGTGCGGCCGCGGTAGATGGTGCGCGAGAACGCCTTGGCCGCCCGGGACACGGCGATCCCCGCGTCGATGCGCGAGAGGCCCGCCGAGGCGACCGCGCGGAGCGCACGCTGCAGCGGCAGCTCGCGCTCGGCGTTGGCGTGGAACGTCGCCACCACGGGGACGCGCGCCAGGCGAAGGGCGTGCCGTCCGGGCCCGGGGACGATGGGCTCGTGCACGTGGAGGAGCTCGAAGCGGCCGGCCTCCAGGTACGCGCGGGTCGCGCTCGCCGACTGGAGCAGGCCGATCCGGGCCACCGAGCCGTTCGCCGGCACCGGGACCACGCCCGGCACGCCGTCGCAGCCGTCCGGCACCGCCCCGCTCGCGGGTCCGAGGACGCGCACCTCGTGCCCCTCGCCGCCGATGGCGCGGGCGAGCGCCTGCGCGTGCCGGTTCACGCCGCCTTCGTGCGAGAGGTCGTACGGCGTGACGATGCAGATGCGCACGGGGGGACACCCGGAGCTTTTGCGCGCAGCGGCCGCCGTGCCGAGGTGGCCCCGCCGCCCGCGAAGGCGGGCGGGGCCCACTCTAGCAGGAGGGGCGGCCGCGCGCGGCTACCCGACCTTGCTCTGCGACGCCGCCGCGACGGCCTGCGCGTAGCGGCGGAGCTGGGCGTGCAGGTTCGTCTGCTGCTGGAAGAGGTCGTGCACCTGCGAGTGACCGGGGGCCACGACGGGGCTCTTGAAGAAGAACGAGAGCCACTCCTGCGCGCCCTTCTCACCCGCGCGCTGGCCGAGGTCGGCGAGGAGCGCGAGGTCGAGGACGATGGGCGCCGCGAGGATCGAGTCGCGGCACTGGAAGTTCACCTTGATCTGCATGGGGTAGCCGAGCCACCCCACGATGTCGATCGCGTCCCAGCCTTCCTTGTTGTCGCCGCGCGGCGGGTAGTAGTGGATCGTGACCTTGTGATCCATGTCCCCGTAGAGCTCGGGGTGGCGGCGCGGGTCGAGGATCTGGTCGAGCACGCCGAGCTTCGAGACCTCCTTCGTCTTGAAGCTCGCGGCGTCGTCGAGCACCTCGCCGTCGCGGTTGCCGAGGATGTTCGTGGAGAACCACCCGTCGAGGCCGAGGAGCCGCGCCCGGAGCATCGGCGCGATCGTCGTCTTCATCAGGGTCTGGCCAGTCTTGAAGTCCTTGCCGCCCGTGACGACGCCCTCGCGCTCGGCGAGCTCCTGGAGCGCGGGGGTGTCCTGCGAGAGGTTCGGCGCGCCGTTCATGAACGGGATGCCGCACTTGAGCGCGGCGTACGCGTAGATCATCGACGGCGCGATGGTCGGATCGCTCTTGTCGAGCGCCGCCTCGAACGCCTTCAAGGACAGGTGGGCGGCGCCGACCTGCGCGTAGACCTCGGTGGAGCCGGTCCACACCATCACGCCGCGCGCGCAGCCGTTCTTCTGCATGAAGCCGCGGATGTCGGCTTGGAGCTCCTCCGCCTTCTGGCGCAGCGAGCCCTTCTTCACGTTCGGCCCGTCGAGCCGGCGGACCCACTCCTTGTCGAACACCGCCGGCATGGGCTTCACCGCCTCGAGCTCGGCGCGGATCGGGTCGAGGTGCTCGTGGCCGAGCACCTTCGCGCGGCTCGCCGCGGCGTACGCGTCGTCGGGGATGGGATCCCAGCCGCCGAACACGAGGTCGTCGAGGCTCGCGAGCGGGAGCACGTCGGAGACGCGCGGACCGACCTCGCCCCGCTCGTCGATCAGGTGGCCGAGCTGCGTCAGCGAGCCGATCGGGGAAGCGAGCTTCCGCCGCACGGCGATCGCGCCGGCGACAGCGGTCGTCGCCACGGCACCCATGCCGGGCAGAAGGACGGCGAGCTTCTCGCCTTTCCGCACGGGCCTAACCCCCAAACCGGTCTTCATGTGTGGTTCCTCGTAGGCTGACCGCCTGCTCCTGCACCAGGAAGGGGCACGGCCGACGGTTGAGCGCGGTTTCTATCGCATGGTGCGCCGCGGCGGAAGGGGCCGAGTGGTCGTGCACCCGCTCCCCGGCATGTCGGGGTCGCGCCTGCTCGGCCGCGTTCGGGGGAGCCGGTGCGAGTGGGATGGGTTCGGCGTGCGAGGAGCGCGCGCGAACGCGCACCGCGAACGCGCCGCGCGGCGAGGAGCCGGCGCCGCTACCCGCCCGCCGCCGGCGCGCGCGGCACGATCCGTACCGAGGGTGCCTTCACACGCGCGACGACCGCGCGGCCGGGGACGAGCGCGAGCGCGTCGGCCGAGCGGCGCGTGACGAGCGCGACGAGGCGCGCTCCGCAGTCCACCGCCACGCGCACGAGGGGGCCCTCCTCGAGGCGCGCGACGACCACCCCGGGCAACCGGTTCTGCGCGGACGAGCCGTGCGGCGCCGCGTCCTCGAGCACCACGTCCTCCGCGCGCACGCAGGCGTAGGCCTCGCCCTCGAGCCCGCCCGGATCGACGCCGACGAGCACCACCGCGCCGGCGAGCACGGTCGCGAGACCGCCCTCACGCGCGGCGATGCGCCCCGGGAGCACGTTCTCCGTGCCGACGATGCGCGCGACCTCCACGTCGGCGGGCGCGCTGAACACCTCGTGCACCGGCCCGACCTGGCGCACGCCGCCCTGCGCCAGCACCACCATGCGGTCGCCGAGCGCGAGCGCCTCGGTGCGATCGTGCGTGACCACGATGGCGGGTACGCCAGAGGACTCGAGGAGCGCGCGCAGCTCGCCGCGCAGCCGCTCGCGGGTGGGCGCGTCCAGGGCGGAGAGCGGCTCGTCGAGGAGCAGGAGCCGCGGCCGCGGCGCGAGGGCGCGCGCGAGCGCGGCGCGCTGGCGCTGCCCGCCGGAGAGCGCGGCGGGCCGGCGGTCGAGCAGCTCCGCGATCCCCATCCGCTGCGCGACCTCCCGCACGCGCGCGGCGCGCTCGGCGCGCGGCGTCGCCGAGAGCCCGAAGGCGACGTTCCCCGCCACGGTGAGGTGCGGGAACAGCGCGTGGTCCTGGAAGAGGAGCCCGACGCCGCGGCGCTGCGGCGGCACGAAGGCGCCGGTCGCCGCGTCCGCCCAGGTCTCGCCCGCCATGCGGATCTCGCCCGCGTCCGGCCGATCGAGGCCGGCGAGGAGGCGGAGGACGGTCGTCTTGCCCGAGCCGGAGGGGCCGAAGAGCACGGTGACGAGCCCGCCTTGGAGCGGGAGCTCCACCCGGGCGCGGACGACCGGGCCGGCCGCGAAGCGGCGCTCGACGTCGAGGCTCAGCGTGCGTCCCATCGCGGGAACCTCCGCTGCTGGAGCGCGTGGACGGCGACGAGGACCAGGAACGAGGCGGCGAGGAGGAAGGCCGCGGTGCGGTTCGCGGCGGCGTAGTCGAGCGCCTCGACCTGCTCGAAGAGCGCGATGGAGAGCGTGCGCGTCTCGCCCGGCACGTTCCCGCCCACCATCAGCACGACGCCGAACTCGCCGAGGGTGTGCGCGAAGGCGAGCACGGCGCCGGCGAGCACGCCGTGCCAGGCGAGCGGGAGCGTCACGCGGAAGAAGGTTGCGAGCGGAGAGGCTCCCAGCGTGTGCGCCGCCTCGACGAGGCGCCGGTCGACGCCCGAGAGCGCGGCGGCGAACGGCTGCACGGCGAAGGGCAGGCTGTAGAGGACCGAGGCGACGAGCAGCCCCGCAAACGAGAACGGGAAGGGGTGGCCGAGGAGCGCCTCGAAGCCGCGCCCGGCGGCGGTCCGCGGCGCGAGCCCGACGAGCAGGTAGAAGCCGAGCACCGTCGGTGGCAGCACGATCGGCAGCGCCACCACCGCCTCGACCGCGAAGCGCAGGCGCGAGCGCGTGGTCGCGAGCCAGTGCGCGAGCGGGAGCCCGAGCAGGACCAGCGCGAGCGTGGTGAGCGTCGCGAGCCAGAGCGAGAGCCTGAGCGCCTGGAGATCCATGCTCAGGGGAGCGCGTAGCCGTGGCGGGCGAGGATGCGCCGGCCCTCGGCGCCCCGCACGAAGGCGAGGAGGTCGCGGGCGAGCGCGGGGGCGTGCGCGGCTCCGAGCACGACGGCGGACTGCTCGATGGGCGCGGAGAGCGCGTCCGGCACCGGGACGCTCCGGCCGGCGGCGGCGAGCTCCGGAGCGCTCGCGAGCGAGCGCGGCAGGAGCGCCGCGTCCGCGGCGCCCGTCATGGCGAACTGGGCGGCCTGCGCGACGCTCGTCCCCAGCACGAGCTTCGGCCTCACTGCGTCGAGCACGCCCGCGGCCCGGAGCGCCGCCTCCGCCGCCCGCCCGTAGGGCGCGAGGGCCGGGTTCGCGAGCGCCACCTTGCGGACGGCGGGATCCGCGAGCGCGGCGAGGCCGCGCCGCTCGAGGTCGAGGCGCGAGCGTGCGGGGACCCACACCGCGAGCCGGCCGATGGCGTAGACGACCTCGCCCTGCGCGAGCCCCGCCTGCACGAGCTTCCGCGGGTACTCGCGGTCCGCGGAGAAGAACAGGTCGAGCGGGGCGCCGCTCCGGATCTGGGCGAAGAACGCCCCCGAGGCGCCGTAGGTCACCCGCACCGTCGCCTCCGGCCGGCTCGCCTGGAACGCCTGCACGACTTCGTCGAGCGCCGGCTTCAGGTTCGCGGCGGCCGCGACGGCGAGCGGCTGGCGCTCTGCGACGGCCCGGGCGGGGCCAGCCAGCACCGCCACGAGGAGCATCAGGTAACGCATTCGGAGAACATGGTAGCATGTTGTTCCTCGTGGCGAACTCGCTCCTCACCACCGAAGAGGTCGCGCAGCTCCTCCGCGTCCACCCGAAGCAGGTCTACAGGCTCCTCAAGCGGGGCCTGCCAGCCCGCCGGGTGGGGGCGGAGTGGCGTTTCGAGCGGGACGACGTCCTCGGCTGGGCGGCTCGCACGGGCGCGCGGGCGACAGGCTCCGAGGGTTCGGGCCCGAGGGGCGCTGGCGCGACCCCGCTCGCGCCGCCGCTCGTCGCCGCGAACGGCGACGTCGCGGTCGAGCTCCTCCTGCGCCTCGCGCGCGACCGCGGCGAGCCGGTGCTCGGGCTCGTCCCCGCCGACATGGGCGAGGGGCTCGCGCTCCTCCGCCGGCGGGCCGTGCTCGCCGCCGGGGCCCACGCCGGTGCGTTCCCGCCGGAGCTCGACGGCGAGCGGCTCGCGCGCGTGCACCTCGTCTCCCGCGAGGTCGGGCTCGTCGCGCGCGCAGGCCGCGAGGTGCCTCCCCTCTCCGCGCTCTCCGGGCTCCGGCTCGTCTCGCGCCCACCCACCGCCGGCGTGCGCGCCCACCTCGACGCGGCGCTCGCGGAGGCCGGGTTGGACCCCTCCGCCGCGCACGCCGGCGCGATCCTCCTCGCCTCGCACGCCGAGGTCGCCGCGGCGGTCGCCGCGGGCCGGGCCGACGTCGGCCTCGCCTCGGCAGCCTGGGCCGCGCGGCTCGGGCTCGCGTTCCGCCCGCTCGCCCGCGAGCCGTACGGCCTGCTCGTGCGCGCGAGCGACCTCGGCGATCCGCGCGTGGTGCGGCTGTGCGAGGTGGCCCAGTCGGCGGCGTTCGCGCTCGCGGCGCGAGAGGTCCCGGGCTACGACGCCGCGGGGGCGGGCGACATCCGCTACGACGCGGCGTGATGGCGGCGCTGCCAGCGCGGGCGGATCCCTCCCGCTGCGCTCGCGCCCCCGGCCCATCGGGCGCGCGCTCGCCCGTCCGGCGGGGAACCTCGCACGGGCGACCCGGAAGGCCCCTGCGCGCCGCCGCCGCGGCGCTCATCGACCACCGCATCGGAGGACGCCATGGCGACCCCTGCGCGAGCCCTCGAGCGCCACCGCATCCCGGCGGCCTCGGACACTCGGAGCACGCTCCGCGCGCTCGAGGTGCTGCTCGCGCCGCTCGGCCCCCGCGACTTCGCCGTCCGCCTCTGGACCGGCGAGACACTCCCCCCCGCCGCGGGGCTCGAGGCGCGCTTCGTCCTCGTGCTCACGCACCCCGCCTCGCTCCTGCGGATGTTCTGGCCGCCGGGCGAGCTCACGCTGGCCGAGTCGTTCGTCCGCGGCGACTGGGACGTCGAGGGCGACCTCGTCCACGCGATCTCGCTGCGGGACCGGCTGCGCGTCGGCCCGCGCGAGCTCCTCGCCCTCGCGCCGCTCGCGACCGCGCTCTTCCGCCGCGCCTCGGCCGCGCCGCTCGCGCGCGCGGCGCACCTCCGCGGCGGGAAGCACACGCCGCATCGCGACGCCGAGGCGGTGCGCCACCACTACGAGGCCGGCAACGACTTCTACGCGCTGTGGCTGGACGCGCGGATGGTTTACTCGTGCGCCTACTTCGAGGAGCCCACCCGCTCGCTCGACGAGGCGCAGGAGGCGAAGCTCGAGCTCGTCTGCAGGAAGCTCCGCCTCGCGCCCGGGGATCGCCTCCTCGACATCGGCTGCGGCTGGGGTGGGCTCGTCACCTGGGCGGCCGAGCGCCACGGCGTCTCGGCGCTGGGGATCACGCTCAGCCCGGCCCAGGCGGCGCTCGCGCGCGAGCGGATCGCCGCGCGCGGTCTCGGCGACCGCTGCCGCGTGGAGGTGGCCGACTACCGCGCGCTCTCCGGCGAGCGCTTCGACAAGCTGGTGAGCGTCGGGATGGTCGAGCACGTCGGCGTCGCGCGCCTCGAGACGTACTTCCGCCAGGCGTTCGGGCTCCTCCGCCCGGGCGGCCTGTTCCTGAACCACGGCATCTCGCCCGCGGTGCCGCGCGATCACGGGCTGCGCTCGAGGCTCCTCCGCGTGGGCGGGTTCGTGCAGAAGTACGTCTTCCCCGACGGTGAGCTGCCGTTCCTGCACGAGACCGCGGCCGCGGCGGTCGCGGCGGGGCTCGAGCTCCGCGACGTGGAGTCGCTGCGCGAGCACTACGCGCTCACGCTGCGCCACTGGATCTCGCGCCTGGAGCGCCGCAGCGAGGAGGCCCAGCGCCTCGTGGGCCCCGCGGCGTACCGTATCTGGCGTCTGTACATGGCGGGCGCCGCGGACGACTTCGACCGCGCGCAGAACACGGTGTTCCAGGCGCTCTACGTGAAGCCGTCCCGCGGGGCGAGCGGGCTGCCGCTCACGCGCACCCTCGCCGCGGCGCCTCCGCAGGCGGGCGCGGGCCGCTGATCCGCCGGGCCGCGGGCCTCGCGGAGAACGGAGCCGCCGGAGCGCCCTCCGTGCGGGCAGGCGCCGCGTGATGCCGCGCGCGGTCCGCGTCGCTACCTGTGCAGGAGGCCATGGCGGAACGCGTCTTCCACCTCCTCGTCGTGTCGGCGGTCGTGATGGGCCTCGCCCAGACGATCGCGAAGGAGAAGGTGTTCGAGCCCCTCCGCAACGCGCTCGGCGGAAAGGAGACGTGGCTCGGCTACCTCGTCTCGTGCCCGTACTGCGTGTCCCACTGGATCGCCTTCGTGCTCGTTCCGCTCACCAGCGCGATCTACGTCCGCGTGACGCCGCGCTGGGGTCTCGCCTCCACGATCCTCGACGTGTTCCTCTCGTCCGTCCTCGTGGTGGTGATCGCCGCGTTCATGCGCGTCGCCTTCTGGTTCGTGGACGAGAGCCAGGGGCTCGTGCGTCGCCAGCAGCGGACGGAGGAGGCGGCGACGCGGCTCGTGCGCGAGCGGGCCGAGGCCTTGCGCGAGGGAGGCGACGATTCGCCGCGCCGCCAGGCGGAGGATGCGGCGGACGAGCGATCGGCCGCTTCGCGACGTCACTGAGCACCTGGGAGCGCACGCCCGGTGGTGCGCTGCGCCGGCCCACGGCAGCGTGGCTGCAGCCGCAAGTGTAGGCGGTTGCCCGATGCCTGAGGGGTGTCGATCATTCTCGTGCGAGGGGAACCGGGGGGGACCAGTGAGGCAGGTGGGCGCGAGAACGTGCCCGTCGCCCTCACGGGCTGGAGGGCGGTGAGGCCGGAAGGCCCACCGCCCTTCACTTTTCTTCACGTCGAGGACGTGCGTTCGCAACCGCGCCGGGGGATGCTCCGCCACCATGAGCTTGCCGTTCCCCCGCTTCACTGAGAGCACGCGGCCGCGAGCGGCCGGGACGAGCCTCCCCGCTGGCCCGGCTGCGCGGGCGCGGTCCCGCCGTCACGCCGAGGGTCGCTCCGTCTCCCTGTTCTTTTGACAGCCGGGCGGGGCTGCGTGAAATACGCCCCGCACCGGCTACGTAAGGGCCCGCACGCACCCCTCGCCATGACCACGACCGAGCTCCTCCAGGACGGATCCGTCGTCGCTCGCGCGCTCACCTCCCCGGCGGCCGGCATCGCCGAGGTGGCCGAGCGGCGCCGCTCGCTCACCGCCCTGGGCGTCGCCACCCTGGCCTCGCTCGTCCTCGCCGCGGTGCTGCTCCCCCGCCTCGACTACGCCGCGGCCGCCGAGCGGGGCGCGCGCGGCCCCGAGGCGCAGGAGATGACGCAGTTCCAGCGCGAGGAGGCGGTCGCGACCGCGCGCAAGCTCGGGCACATCGCGGGCTGGGCCGGCGCGGCGCTCTCGCCGGCGCTCCTCGCCCTCGGCGCCGCGGCGGGCCTGTTCGCGGGCTTCCGCGTCGCGGGGACCCGCCCCGGCTTCAAGGAGACGTTCGCGGTCGCCTCGCACGGGATGCTGCCCGTGTGGCTCGGCGGCCTCTTCGCGATCCCCGCCGCGGTGGCCCGGGCGCCCCTCGCTCCGGAGGAGGTGCCGCGGCTCTTGCCCTCGAGCCTGGCGGCCCTCGCGTCGGGGGCAGCGCCGCCGCTCGCGGCCGCGCTCTCCGCCGTCGACCTCTTCGCGCTCTGGGCGGTCGTGCTCGTCGCGACCGGCATGGCGCGCGCCGCCGGCGCCTCGCGGGCCCGCGCCTTCACCGTCACCATCGTCCTCTACGCCGCCTACGTCGCCCTGCTGAAGGTCGTCCCTGCCGCCGCCTTCGGCGGCCCGAGAGGAGGCTGAGCCGCCTTGGCCCGTCCCATCGCCGCAGCGCTCGCGCTCGCGCTCGCCGTCCCCGCGGCCGCCGAGAGCGCCCTCACGCTCGACGACGCGCTCGCGCTCGCGGCACGCGCGAACCCCGAGCTCGCCATCTCCCGCGCCGACGCGGACCTCGCCCGCGCCGAGCGCACCGCGAGCGTCGCCGGCGCGCTGCCGCGACTCGACCTCTCCTCGTCGGTCGGCCACAGCTTCATCGGCCGCTCCTCCGAGGCGGGCGCCATCTACGACCCCAGCACCGGCCAGGTGGTACAGACCGGTCTCGCCTCCGACACCGAGGCCTACTCGCTCGGGCTCCAGCTCACCCAGCCCGTGTTCGACTGGGCGACCCTGAACGACGTGCGCCGCTCCGGCTTCAGCCGGAGCGCCGCCGAGCGGCAGTACGACGAGGCCGCGCTCGCCACCGCCTTCGACGTCACGCGCCGCTTCTACGAGGTGGTCCGCGCAGAGCGGAGCCTCGCCGTGCTCGAGAACACCGCCGCCCGCTCGAAGGACCTCGTCGATCGCTCCGACGCGCTCTACGCCGCGGGGCGCGCGCCGAAGAGCGACACCTACAGCGCGCGCGTGAACCTCGGGAACGACCTCATCAACGTGGAGCGCCAGCGCGCCCTCGTGGCGCAGGCGCGCTCCGCGCTCGCGCAGGTGCTCGGCGAGGAGGCGCTCCTGGCGCGCGTCGTGCCGCCCGCGACGCTCGATCCCGCGGCCGGCGCCCCCGGCGCGCCGCCGCCCGCCGAGGCGGTGCTCGCCGCGGCC
>NZ_JALCYX010000077.1:0-18986 GCF_022690695.1 Anaeromyxobacter sp. SG17 | reverse complement strand
GGCCTCGCCGCGCGCGCTCGGCCGCGCTCAGCCCGCGCTGCCCCAGCCCCGCTCGACGGCGCGCGCGCCGCGGGCGAACGCCTCGGCGTTCACCGCGACGAGCGCAGGGCGCTTCTGCAGCGCCTGGCGGATGACGGCGAGGACGGTCTCGGCGGGGAAGAGCCCGGTGGCCCCCTGCAGCGCGCCGATGGCGACCACGTTCTTCACGAGCGGCTGGCCGAGCTCCGCCGCGATCTCGGAGAGGGGCACGCCCAGCGCGCGGACGCCGGGCGGGAGCGCGTGCGGCTCGCGGATCACGGAGCGGTCGTAGAGCGCGATCCCGCCGGGCGCGACCGTGGCCCCGAACTTGGCGAGGCTCGGGGCGTTGAAGGCGACGAGCGCGTGCGGCGAGGGCACGTCGGGGGAGAGCACCTGCGTGCGCGCGATCCGCACGTCGGCGTAGGAGGTGCCGCCGCGCGACTCCGGGCCGTAGCTCGGGATGTGCGTCGCGTCGAGCCCCTCGTTCACGGCCGCGTGGACCATCAGCATCGCCGCCGTCTGCGCGCCGTCGCCCCCCGAGCCGGCGAACTTGAGGCCGAGCTCGTCGCCGCCGAACGGCGTGGCGGGGAAGCCCTGCGCGTAGCGCGGCGCCTCCGCCTGCCGCGCGTCGATCGCCTCGAGCACCGCGTCCGCCGCGTACGTGGGCGTGCGCCACGCGTCGAAGCTCGCGGTCGCCGAGACGTCCTTCTTCACGCCCAGCGGGAAGACCGGGACCATCTTCTCCTTCACCCAGCGCTCCGCCTCCTCGGCGGAGAGGCGCAGGTGCGTCGGGCACTCGGCGAGCACCTCGACGAAGGAGAAGCCCTTCCCCTCCGCCTGGAGCTCTAGGCCCTTCTTCACCGCCTTCGCCGCGCGCACCCGCTGCTTCGCGTCGAAGAGCGCCACCCGCTCCACGTACACCGGGCCGTCGAGCTGGGCGATGAGCTCCGCCATCTTGAGCGGCAGGCCCATGGAGAGGTCGCGCCCGTGCGGCGAGGTGGTGGTCTTCTGGCCCATGAGCGTGGTGGGCGCGGTCTGACCGCCGGTCATGCCGTAGATCGCGTTGTTCACGAACACGACCGACAGGGGCACGCCGAGCTGCGCGGCGTGGAGGATCTCGGTGAGGCCGATGGAGGCGAGGTCGCCGTCGCCCTGGTAGCTCACCACCACGCTGTCCGGGTTCGAGAGCTTGTGGCCGAGCGCGACCGCGGGCGCGCGGCCGTGCGCCGCCTGCGTGTGGCCGACGTCCAGGTAGTAGTAGAGGAACACGCTGCAGCCGACCGGCGACACCGCGATGGTCCGGTCCTGGATCCCGAGCTCCTCGATGGCCTCGGCGAGGTAGCGGTGCACGAGCCCGTGGCCGCAGCCGGGGCAGTAGTGGGTGCTGCGCCCCTTGATGCCCTCGGCGTGATCGTGCCGCTCGAACCGCTCGTAGAAGACGCTCACGCCGTCACCCGCCTTCCCGCGGACTTCCGTACCCCCGCGGCGATCTCGAGCTGCGACGGCAGGATGCCTCCGTGCCGCCGCACGTGCTCGATGGGCACCTCTCCGCCGACGCCCGCGTGGCTCAGCGCGAGCCGGAGCTCGTCCTCGAGCTGCCCGTCGCTCGCCTCGACCACGACGATGCGGCGCGCCCGGCGGACGAGCGGGAGGAGCGCGGCGACCGGGAACGGCCAGACCGTCTGCGGGCGGAACAGCCCGACCCGCACGCCCTCGGCGCGGAGCGCGGCCACCGCCCCCGACGCCATGCGCGCCGGGGTGCCGCAGGCGACGACGAGCGTCTCGGCGTCCTCGCAGTGGAGGGTCTCGACGCGCTGCTCCGCGGCGGTCATGCGCGCGTACTTGTCGAAGAGGTGGAGGTTGTGGGCCTCCTGGTCCGCCTCGCGCAGCAGGATCGAGGAGTGGAGGTTCCCGCGGTGCGGGCCGTCGCCCGACACGGCCCAGCCCGGGAGCCCCGGCCGGACGAGCGCGCGCGGCAGCTCCACCTTGCCGGTCATCTGGCCGAGGTGCCCGTCGGCCGCGACCACCACCGGGTTCCGGTAGCGGAAGGCGAGCTCGAAGGCGAGCATCGTGAAGTCGAGCATCTCCTGCGGCGTCGCCGGCGCGAGCACGATGGCGTGCGTGCTCCCGTGGCCGAGGCCGCGGCAGGCGAGCTTCAGGTCCGACTGCTCGGGCCCGATGTTCCCGAGCCCGGGCCCGGCGCGCATCACGTTCACGAAGACGGCGGGGAGCTCGGCGCCGATGAGGTAGGAGACGCCCTCGAGCATCAGGCTGAAGCCGGGGGAGGACGTGAACGTCATCGTCCGCCGCCCCGCGCCGGCCGCGCCGTACATCATGTTGACGGCCGCGACCTCGCTCGGCGCCTGGACGAAGCTGCCGCCCAGCGCGGGCAGGAGCTTCGCCATGAGCTCGGCGCCCTCGGTGGACGGCGTGATCGGGTAGCCGAAGAAGTGGCGGCAGCCGGCGAGCAGCGCGCCGATGGCCGACGCGTGCGTGCCCTTCACGACGAGCGGGGGCGAGTGCGGCAGCGGCACCCGCGCGTCCGGCTCGTCCGGCGGGGGGACGAAGCGCGCGCGCGGCGCCACGGCGGCGGGCTCGCGCGCCGCCCCCGGGAGCGCCATCTCGAGCCCGTACGGCTCGGGGCACGCCTCGGCGCACAGCCCGCAGCCGTTGCAGGCGTCGAGGCTCAGGACGATGGGGACGAGCCCGGAGAGCTCGTTGATGTCGGTGCCGGGCGCGATGCAGGCGCGCGCGCAGGCCTCCCGACATCTGCCGCAGCCCTTGCAGCACTCCTCGTGGAGCACCGGCATCTCACGGACGTCGACGTGAGCCACGCGACCTCCTCCTGCCGCCCGATCGAAGCGGCGCCTGCGGAAGACGGCGACACCCTACTCGCGGTCGGGGGAGGAATCCAAGTGCGTCGGGAAGAGACCTCGTGCCCGGCCGGGCCCGGGTCCGGCGAGGACGCCCATCCCTTGGAGGCGCAACGAGATCCGGGGCCAGCCGCCCGTGCGCACCGGCCGTGCCTGCGCACGCCGGCGCCGACAGCGATCGACGCGCGGTTCTCCGGAGACCGCGAGAGGAGTGGAGCGAGACGGGCGCACTCCGATGGATCGTCGTCCGCTGCGCAAGCTCGCGGACGCGGGCGCTCCGGGAGCCGCTCCGCGCCGCCTTCGATCACCTGTGCGCGGGAGCTCGCGAGGCTCGAGCTCTCCTGCTCGTCGCCTGACTCCGACCTCGGGAGCCCCGGACGTACGAAAGCCCGGCCCCTCTCGCGAGGAACCGGGCTTTCATCTCAGACGTGAAGCGGCTTACAGCGGGCGGACGTTCGCCGCCTGGAGGCCCTTCGGGCCGCGCTGAACGTCGAACTCCACCTTCTGACCCTCGGCGAGGGTGCGGAACCCCTGCGCCTGGATCGCGGTGTGGTGGCAGAACACGTCCTCGCCACCGCCGTCCTGCGTGATGAACCCGAAGCCCTTCGCGTCGTTGAACCACTTCACGGTACCGGTCGCCATTACTCTTACTCTTTTCTTCTGAATCGGCGGCATTGAGTTGCCGCGTCGATGCGCCTCGAAACGAGGCCGCCGAGGTTTAACCCAGCGCGCGCTCCGCGTCGAGCGTACTCGCGGGGGAGTTTCGTTCGGCCGGCGGGACCCTCTCCGTCCGGGCCGTCGGGGGCAGGGTCGCGTCGGGAGCGATATCGCGCTCGTTTGCCGGGGGGAACGGGGGCCCGCGAGCGCAGCGCCGGCTCGGCCGGCGTCTCTCCGGCCACCGCCAGTCACGACGATTTAGTCAATGATGTCAGCATGATACGCGGCATGGCGGGCCGCCCGCCCGCCGTTGCAGCATGCGACCGCACGCGGATCGCCCTTGCGCGGGCGCGGGCCCGGGGCGCACCGGACCTATGCGAAGGCCTGCCGCCGGAGGGCAGCGGCGGCCACGGCGGCCGCTCCGGTGGACCCACGCCCGGGACGACGGTGGCCCTCCGGAACCGGTGCCGCGACGGCAGCGACCGAGCTCCCTCCTCGCGATCGGGCTCGCGGCCGCTCACCTCGGTCGTACACCTCAGGTGAATGTTGCCCACGGGGAAGGGCGTGCTCGCGATGGCTGAGCGGCGGGCGGAGCGGTCCGAGGGCGCGATCGGCTCCGGCGCGAGCGCTCGCCTGCCGCCCTCCCCTGCCGGGCCGAGGCAGGGGAGATCTGACCGCGCTCAAGCTCTGCCCCCCCGCTTTCGTGACATCCTCCCCGTTCCCGAATCGTTCGAGCCGCAACGAGCCCGAGCGGCGGCGCGGAGGAACCATGCTGAAGTGGACGCCGTCCCTGGCCGTGGGCATCGTCGAGATCGACGAGCAGCACCAGGAGCTGTTCCGGCGCGCCGAGCGGTTCGTGGCGAGCCTCGACACCGCGGATCGCCAGGAGATCGGGATCCTCCTCTCCTACCTCCGCATGTACTGCGTCACGCACTTCGGCGCGGAGGAGGCCTGGATGCGCGACGTCCGCTACGAGGGCTACGCCGAGCACAAGGCGGAGCACGACCGCTTCGTGAAGGACATCCTGCGGATGTCCGACGAGCACGAGCGACGCGGCGGTCCGGGGCTCGAGGCGATGAAGATCGGGACCTATCTCTCGCGCTGGCTGAAGGACCACCTCACGCGGACCGACTCGGCGTTCGCGCGCTTCCTCCTGTCCCAGTCCGCCTGACGGGCGCGGCGCGCTCCGGCCGCTCCCGGCCGAGGCCGCCACCCCGGGCGACCCCGCCCTGGGCGGGGAGCGGCTCCTCCGACGGTGCTCTACTCGGTGCGTGGCGTGCGGCGCGAGGCGCCGCGCTCCGGCCCGACGACGCGGGCGGAGCGGCGCGCGGGCGCCGGGACGGTTCTCCATGGCGGCGCTGCACGAGGCGCGGTTCTACGAGCGGCGGCCGGACGACGAGGTGCGCTGCACCCTCTGCCCCCACGACTGCCACATCCGCGCCGGCGGGCGCGGCGCGTGCGGCGTCCGCTTCAACGTGCGGGGCACGCTCTACACCCTCGTCTACGACCGGGTGGTGTCGCGCGGCGTCGATCCCATCGAGAAGAAGCCGCTCTTCCACTTCCTCCCGGGCTCGCTCGCGTACTCCATCGCCACGGTCGGCTGCAACCTGCGCTGCGCGTTCTGCCAGAACTGGACGGTGTCGCAGTGGCCGAAGGAGCACCTCCCGCGCACGATCGACGCGCGCGGGAACCGCGAGGCGACCGAGCTCGTCTGCCCGCAGCTCGCGGCCGCGGCGGAGGCCGTGGTGGGCGAGGAGATCTCACCCGAGGAGATCGTCGAGCGCGCCCTCGCCAGCGGCTGCCGCTCGATCGCGTACACGTACACGGAGCCCACCGTGTTCTACGAGCTCGCCCACGACACCGCGGTGCTGGCGCGGGCGCGCGGCCTCAGGAACGTGTTCGTGACGAACGGCTTCATCTCCGAGGCGCCGCTGCGCGAGATCGCGACGGTGCTCGACGCGGCCAACGTGGACCTGAAGTTCTTCGACCCCGAGAGCTACCGCCGGGTGAGCCGCGCCCGGCTCGAGCCGATCCTGGAGGCGATCCGCCTGTACCGCGCGCTCGGCGTCTGGGTGGAGGTGACGACGCTCGTCATCCCCGGCGTGAACGACTCGGACGCGGAGCTGCGCCAGATCGCGGAGTTCGTCCGCTCGGTCGGCCCCGAGGTGCCGTGGCACGTGTCCCAGTTCTACCCGGCGTACAAGATGCTCGACCGGCCGTTCACGCCGGTCGACACCCTCGACCGCGCCGCGCGGATCGGCCGCGCCGCCGGGCTCCGCCACGTCTACGAGGGGAACGTCCCCGGCTCGGATGGAGAGACCACGCGCTGCCACCTGTGCGGCGCGCTCCTCGTGGAGCGCTACGGGTTCCACGTGCTCCGGAACCGGGTCGAGAACGGCTGCTGCCCGGCCTGCGGGACGCGGGTGGACGGCGTCGAGATGTCGCCCGCGCCGGCGTGGCGCGCGTGACGGCGGGAGGATGCCATGCGGCTCGCCGCGCGAGCGGCCGTGGGCGCCGCGGCGATCGCGCTGGCGGGCGGCCAGTGCGGCGTCGGTGGTGAGGGCGAGCTCGCCTGCCTGGAGGCGGTCGCCCGCCTCGATGCGTGCTGCCCCGGGCTCGACGCGACCCTCTTCGCCTGCGGGGACGGCGAGGGCCACGCCTCGGGCTGCGTCGTCTCCTACACCTCGCCCGCGCTCGGCCTCGACGAGAGCCGCTGCATCTGCGCCCGCTCCTGCGCCGACCTGCGCGACGGCGGGATCTGCTCGCGGGCGAGCCGGACGGCCCCGGGCGGAGCGCACCCGCCGCCGCTCTGTCCGTGAAGCAGGCGTCCGTCAGCGGCCACGCCGCATCGGGACGAACTGCACGGGCGCGAGGCGCTCCTCGAGCAGCCCGCCCGGCAGCTTCTTCACGACCACCAGCGTCTGGACTCCGCCCGCCGGCCCTGCGGGATAGACGATCCTCCCCCCCTCCGCGAGCTGGGCGAGGAGCGGCGGGGGGAGCCGCTCCACGGCGCAGCTCACGACGATCGCGTCGAAGGGCGCCGCCTCCGGCCAGCCCTGGAAGCCATCCCCGGCGCGGAGGTGCACGTTCGCGTAGCCGAGCTGCCGGAGCGTCTCGACGCTGCGCGCGTGCAGCTCCGGCTCGAGCTCGATCCCGTACACCTCCGCCGCGGCGCGGGACAGCACCGCGGCCGCGTAGCCCGAGCCCGAGCCGACCTCGAGGACGCGCTCCCCGCCGCGGAGCGCGAGCGCCTGCGCCATGAGCGCGACCACGTAGGGCTGGCTCACGGTCTGCCCGCGCCCGATGGGGAGCGGCTCGTCCTCGTACGCGTACGCGCGCCACTCCGGCGCCACGAAGCGCTCGCGCGGCACCTCGCGCATGGCCGCGAGCACCCGCGCGTCGCGGATGCCGCGCCCCGCGAGCTGGTCGTCCACCATCCGCGCCCGCGCCGCCTCCGGGGACGCCGCGGGACGCGCCGGGCCGGCGCACGCGCCCTCCCGGGCCCCCGCGGCGAGGAGCAACGTGAGGATCGAGAGGAGCGCCCGGACGAGCATGCGAGCCTCCGGCGAGGCCGTGCGTCCCGGAGATCACCTCACGATCCTCGCGCCCCGTCGCGCGTTCTCGTGGGGTCCCCGCGGGGTCATGCCGACCGCCCGCACGCCCGGTCCCACGCCGCCCCGGCTCCGGCCGAGACGCCCCGCGCGAAGGGCCGCGCCGGCCGCCGCGGAGCGCAAGAATGAGATCGTGACCCCGTCCTTCGTCACCCGGCTGCTCGCGCTGGCGCTCGTCCTGTTCATCGGGATCGCCTCCGCCGTGCTCCTCTGGGACGGGATCGCCGGGCTCGCGCCGGGCGGCGGCGCCACGGCGCACGCGTGGCGCGCGCGGGCGCGGCTCGCGGTGGGCGTCCTCGGGTTCGCGATGGCGCTCTGGATCGTCCTCGGGATGCTCACGCACGCGCACTAGATGGACCGGCCCTTCCATCGCCGGCTCGGCCGGCGCAGCTTCCTCGCGGGCGCGCTCGGCGCGGCGTCCGCGGCCGCCCTCTACGCCACCTCCGGGGGCGCGCGCTCGACGCCCGCGGGCGCGCGATCGCACGCGCTGCCGGACTCGCCGAGCCCGCCCGCGAAGAGCACCGTGGCCGTGGTGCGTCCGTCCGCCTCGCCGAGCCTTCGCGCCGCGGTGGAGGAGGCCGTCCGGCTCGCCGGGGGCCTCGGGTTCATCCGCCCCGGGGACTCCGTCCTGCTGAAGCCCGCCGTGAACAGCGGGAACGCCTACCCCGCGACGACGGATCCCGAGGTCCTCCAGATCGTCGCCCGGCTCGTGCTCGAGGCCGGCGGCGCGCCGTTCGTCGCGGACCGCACCATGTTCCTGCACTCGACCCGGGCCGCGTTCGAGCGCACCGGCATCCTGGACGCGGCGCGCTCGCTCGAGATCCCCTGCCTCGCGCTCGAGGACGCGGACGTCGCCTGGGTTCGCCACCCGCTCGCGGTGAACTGGCCGGACCGGACGCTCCGCATCTACCGCCCGGTGCTGGCCGCCGACCACATCATCGGGCTCTGCACGCCGCGGACGCACTCGCGGGGCGACTTCACCATGGCCATGAAGAACGCGGTCGGGATCGTGGACGGCGCGGCCCGCGTCCGGATGCACCTCGGGTCGGGCCTGCGCGCCCGGCTCGCCGAGATCTCGCTCGTCGCACGTCCCTCGCTCGTCCTCCTCGACGGCCGCGCGGGCTTCGCGGACGGCGGGCCCGACCAGGGCGACCGCTGCAGGCCCGACGTCATCGCGGCGAGCACGGACCCGCTCGCGCTCGACGCCGTGGGCCTCGCGTTCCTCCGCATCGCCGGGGCGAACGACCGGATCGGCCGCGGCTCGATCTGGGATCTGCCCATGATGCGGCGAGCGGCGGAGATCGGCGTCGGCGCCGCCTCGGGGGAGCGCATCCGCCTCGCCGGGGCGAGCGACGCAGACGCAGCGCGGCTGCGCCGGGAGCTCGGCTGACGCCCACGGCCCCGCGCGCGACGGTGGCGCGGGACGCGCGAGCGGGCTGGCGGGGAGATGCCCGCTCCCGCGGCGACCTGGCGCTCGCGCGCGTGCCGTGAGGCCCCTGCGGACCGGGGCGCGGAGGCGGGCCGGGCGCGAAGATCTCCTCGCCGGGCGCGTACGTACGGCGCGGCGGAGCGAGCGGAGATGGCGAGGACGGGGCTCGAGATCGGCCGGGTGGGCGGCATCCGCATCCGGCTCGACGTGACGCTGCTCCTCGCGCTGCCGTTCCTCGCGTGGATGTTCGCGCGCGCCGTGCCGGAGCTCGCGGGCCTCGCGGGCGTCCCGCCGGAGCGGCTCCCCGGGCCGCGCTGGGCCTGGGGCCTCGCGCTCGCCGCGGGCCTGTTCGTCTCGGTGCTCCTGCACGAGCTCGCGCACTGCTTCGTCCTCGTGCGCCGCGGCGGGAAGGTGCGAGCGATCACGCTCATGGTCATCGGCGGCGTCACCGAGGTGGCCGAGCCGCTCGCCGACATGCGCGCCGAGGCGCGCGTCGCCGTCGCCGGACCGGCGGCGAGCCTCGCCCTCGCCCTCCTCGCCGCCGGGCTCTCCGCGGCGGCGCTCCGCGCCGGCGCCCAGCCGGCCGCGTTCGCGCTCGAGGCGCTCGCGCGCGTCAACGTCGCGCTCGGCGTGTTCAACCTCCTGCCCGCGTTCCCCATGGACGGCGGCCGCGTCCTCCGCGCCGTGCTGGCGCGGCGGCGCAGCGCGGCGGAGGCCACGCGGATCGCCGCCAACGTGGGCAAGGCCTTCGCCGCCTTCTTCGCGGCGCTCGGCTTCGCGGCGGGGAACCCGCTCCTCATCCTCGTGGCGTTCTTCGTGTGGGCGGGGGCGCACGCGGAGGAGCACGACGTGCTCGTGCGCGCGATGCTCGGGGACCTGCGGGTGAGGGAGATCATGACGCCCTCGCCGAGCGCGGTCACGTCCGACGAGACGGTGTTCGCGGTGGGTGAGCGGATGCTGCGCGAGCGGCGGGTCGCGCTGCCGGTGATCGAGGGGGGGCGCGCCGCGGGGTTCGTGCGGCTCGAGGCGGTGGAGAAGCTGCCGGTCGAGGAGCGCCGGACTACCCAGGTGAGCGCGGCCATGGAGCCGGCGCGCGTCGTCGCGCCGGGCGACCGCGTGGTCGACGTCATCGCGGAGCTCCAGCCGCGCGGCAACGACCACCTCGCGGTCGCGGACGACGGGAGGCTCGTGGGCGTCGTCTCGTCCTTCGACCTGGCGCGCGGCCTGCGCCTGCGCCAGCTCGCCGCGACCCAGCACCCGCCGCCCGCCAAGGCCGGATGACGGCCCCCGCCGGAGCGCGCACCGCGCGGGCGGGGCACCGCGGAGGGGCGAGCCCACGGGACGCCGATCCCGCCGCCGGCCGGAGGCGTATCCTGGAACTGCCCGGGGAACGCGCGGATCCTCGCGACGGTCCTCTCGTGAGGCCGGAGGCACCGCGGGACGTTCCCGCTCCTGACCGTGAAGACCGGGCGCGCGTCCGGCGCACGGTCACGGCTCGCGCGCACGAGGTCATGTCCCTGGGCACGGGGGGCCGCCTCCACAGCGGCCCCTCTCCGTGCGTGGGCGCGTGCCGCTGGAGCGACCGATGAAGCCGATCCTGGTCGGCGGGAGCATCCACCCCGCCCTCACCGCGGCGCTCGCGGACGCGCTCGGGCTCACGCCCGCGGCGCGGACGCTCGAGCGCTTCCCCGACGGCGAGCTCCACGTCACGGTGAAGGAGCCCGTCCGCGGCGCCGACGTGTACCTGGTCCAGCCGCTCGCGCCGCCGCCCGACGCGCACCTGCTGGAGCTCCTGTTCCTCGCCGACGCCTGCCGGCGCGCGGGCGCGGCGCGCATCACCGCCGTGGTGCCGTACCTCGCCTGGGCGCGGCAGGATCGCCGCCGCGCCGACGGCGAGCCGCTCGGGATCCGGCTCGCGGCGGACCTCCTCTCCGCGCGCGCCGACCGGGTGCTCGCGGTGGACGTTCACGGCGCCGCCGCGGAGGGCTTCTTCTCGGTGCCGCTCGATCACCTCACCGCGATCCCGGCGCTCGCCGAGGCCATCGCCCGCGTCGCGCCCCGGGACGCGGTGGTCGTCGCCCCGGACCTGGGCGCCGCGAAGCGCGCCGAGGCGTTCGGCCGCCTCCTCGGGCTGCCCTCCGCGTGCGTGCACAAGGCGCGGCTCTCGGCGCGCGAGGTCGCGGTCCGCGGCGTCTCCGGCGAGGTGGCCGGGCGGGCGCCCATCGTCGTCGACGACATGATCAGCACCGGCGCGACGATCGAGGCGGCGGTGCGGACGCTCCTCGAGGCGGGCTGCCGCCCCGAGGTCGTCGTCGCGGCGACGCATCCGCTCCTCGTGCCCGGCGCGGCGGAGCGGCTCGCGGCCCTCTCCCTCGCGCGCCTCGTCGTCACCGACGCCCTCCCGGTCCCCGCGCTGCCCGGGCTCGCGACGGAGGTCGTGCCGCTCGCGCCGCTCCTGGCCGAGGCGATCCGGCGGCTGCGCGAGGAGCGGCCGCTCGCGGAGCTGCTCGCGACGAGCTGACGCTCAGCGCGGCGGCGGCGCGCCGGACGCCTGCGCGCGGCCGAGGTGGAGCGTGAAGAAGCGCGCCGCCTGGCGCGCCACCGCGTCGAGCGCGCCCGCCTCGTCGAACAGGTGCGACGCGCCGGGCACGATCTCCAGGGCGCCCTGGCGCAGGAACGGCAGGGCCTCGGAGCTCCGCGCGAGGATCCCGCCGTCTCGCTTGCCGACGACGAGGAGCACCGGCGCGGCGATGCGCCGGAGCGTCGCCGGGTCCACGAGGTCGGGGCGCCCGCCGCGTGAGACGACGGCCGCGACGCGCTCGGGCTCGGCCGCCGCGGCGAGGAGCGCCACCGCGGCGCCGGTGCCCGCGCCGAAGAGTCCGAGCCGGAGCGCGCGCGTGTCGGGGTGGGCGGCGGCCCAGCGCACCGCCGCGACCGCCCGCCCGGCGAGGAGCTCGAGGTCGAAGCGGAGCTCCCCGGAGCGCTGGTCCTCGGCGCTCTCCTCCGGAGTGAGGAGATCGAAGAGCAGGGTGGCGAGCCCGGCGCGCTGGAGCGCCCGCGCCACGTGGCGGTCGCGCGGGCTCCGCCGCGACGCGCCGCTCCCGTGGACGAACGCGACGAGCCCCGCGGCCTGCATCGGCACCGCGAGCGCCGCCTCGAGCGCGCCCGGGCCGCGCCGCGACCCGTCGAACGGGATGGCGTGGTAGCGTTCCTCCACCTCCGGCGCCGCCTCGGACGCGCGCTCCTCCTCGCCGCCCGGAGCGTTCCAGTCGCCGCCCCAGAGCTCCTCGTCCCCCGCCTCGCGGCGGGCGCGCTCGACGCAGGAGAGCACCTCCGCGTCGCCGACCTGCGCGAAGCGCCGGTACCACGCGCCCACCGCGCGGAAGTCGCGCGGGCGCTCGAGCGCGACGACGTCGTCGAGGTCCGGGCGCAGCTCCGCCGCGGTCTGCGCCGCGATGACCGGAGCGGCGAGCGCCACCCGCGCCGCGCCCCAGCGCCGGGCCGCGCGCGCCGCGGCCCGCGCCGTCGCGCCGGTCGCGACCCCGTCGTCGACGAGGATCACCGTCCGTGCGGCGACGTCCGGGGCCTCCCGGCTGCCGCGGTAGGCCCGCACGCGGCGCTGGAGCTCCGCCGCCTCGCGCTCGGCCAGGACCGCCACCTCCTCCTCGGAGAGCCCCGTCTCGCGGACCGCGTCCCGGCTGACGTACACCGCGCCGCCCTCGGCGATCGCGCCCACCGCGTACTCGGGATCCCCCGGCGCGCCGAGCTTGCGCGCGACGAGCACGTCGAGCGGCGCGCCGAGCGCGCGCGCCACCTCGTAGGCGACCGGCACGCCTCCGCGCGTGAGCCCCAGCACCACCGGACGCTCGCCCCGGTATCCTTCCAGCGCCGCCGCGAGCAGCCGTCCCGCCTGCGACCGATCGTCGAAGATCATGCTCCGCCTCGGGCGCGCCCCCGGCGCGAGTACGGCGCACCGGTGGAGCGTGCGGATGCGTGGGCGGATGCGCGGGGAGTCGGCCTGCGGCACCGATCGCCCAGCACCGCCTTCCCGCGAAGCGTACGCCCCGCGCCGCGGCGCCGGTCCCGGTCCTTCAGGGCTCCCGCGACGCCGCGCCGCGCTTCGCCGCGCACCGGCGGGCGGTCGTCCGCCCGGACCGTCGCCGGCGGGTCGTCACGCCCGGGCGGGCCGGCGCCCGTTCCGCACCAGCTCGAGCCGGTGGTGGCGCCGCCGTGCGAACCAGTCCGAGAACGTCTCGAGGTACGTGTAGAACACCGGCGTCACGAACAGCGTGAGCGCCTGCGAGAAGACGAGCCCGCCGACCACCGCGAGCCCGAGCGGCCGCCGCGACTCGGCGCCCGCGCCGAGCCCGAGCGCGATGGGGAGCGTGCCCATGAGCGCGGCGAGGGTCGTCATCATGATCGGGCGGAAGCGGATGCGGCACGCGTCGAAGATCGCGTCGTGCGCGCTGCGCCCGCGCTTCCGCTCCTCGATGGCGAAGTCGATCATCATGATGCCGTTCTTCTTCACGAGCCCCACGAGCATGATGACGCCGACGAACGCGTAGATGGAGAGCTCGGTCCGGAACACGAGCAGCGTGAGGAGCGCCCCGAAGCCGGCGAACGGCAGCGCGGTCAGGATGGTGATCGGGTGGACGTAGCTCTCGTAGAGGATCCCGAGCACGAGGTAGATGACGACCACGGCGAGGAGGAGCAGCCAGCCGAGGCCGGAGAGCGACGACTGGAACGCGTCGGCGATCCCCTGGAACCGCGTGGACACGCTGGCGGGGAGCACCTGGCGCGCGATCCCCTCCACGTCGCCCACGGCGGCGCCGAGCGACGTGCCCGGGTCGAGGTTGAACGAGATGGTGACCGAGGGGATCTGCCCGGCGTGCGAGACCGAGAGCGGCCCGACGCCGCTCTCGAGGCGCGCGAGCGAGTCGAGCGGCACGAGCTGGCCGGAGGGCGCGCGGACGCGCAGCGTCGAGAGCGCGGCCTGATCCGTCTGGTAGCGCGGCGCGACCTCCATGATGACCTGGTACTCGTTCGTCGCGGTGTAGATGGTCGAGATCTGGCGGGAGCCATACGCGGTGTAGAGCGCGTCCTCCACGATGCGGGGCGAGACCCCGACCGCCGCCGCCCGGTCCCGGTCGATGTTCACGGTGACCTGGGGGTTCGAGAGCTGGAGATCGCTCGTCACGTCGCGCAGGCCCGCGAGGCCGCGCAGGCGCGCCTCGAGCTCCGGCGCGACGCGGTAGAGCTCGGCCGTGTCGGGGTCCTGGAGGGTGAGCTGGTACTGGCTCTTCGTGAGCTGCCCGCCGATGCGGATGGGGGGCGGGTTCTGCACGAACGCGCGCATCCCGGGGACCTGCGCGAGGCGGGGGCGGAGCCGCTCGATGACGCGGTCGACGCCGTCCCGCTCGCCCCGCGGCCGCAGGCGCATGAACATCACGCCGGTGTTCGCGGCGGTGGCCCCGCGCGCGCCCGCGCTCGACATGACCGCCTCCACCGCCGGGTCCTGCGCCGCGATCGCCGCCACCTCCTGCTGGTGCGCCGCCATCGCCTCCCAGCTCACCCCCTGCGCCGCCTCGGTGTAGGCGAAGATCTGGCCGGTGTCCTCGCTCGGGAGGAAGCCCTTCGGGACGGCCGCGAAGAGCGGCACCATCGCGGCGAGCGCGAGCGCCGTGACGACGAGGATGGTGCGCCGGTGCGAGAGCGACCAGGAGAGGCCGCGCAGGTACCCGCCGAGGAGCGCCTCGAAGCCGCGCTCCGTGACCCGGTAGAAGCGGCCCGGCGGCCGCTCCGCGTGCTCGGAGAGGAGGCGCGCGCACAGCATCGGCGTGAGCGACAGCGACACGAAGCCGGAGACGAGGATCGCGGCGCCGATGGTGACCGCGAACTCGTGGAACAGCCGCCCCACGATCCCGCCCATGAACAGCACCGGGATGAACACGGCGGCGAGCGAGATGGTCATGGAGACGATGGTGAAGCCGATCTCCTGCGCCCCGCGGAGCGCCGCCTCGCGCGGCGGCTCTCCCAGCTCGACGTGGCGCACCACGTTCTCGAGCATGACGATCGCGTCGTCCACCACGAACCCGACCGACAGCGTGAGCGCCATGAGCGAGAGGTTGTCGAGGCTGTAGCCGAGGAGCCACATCACCGCGAACGTCCCCACGAGCGACATCGGCAGCGCGAGGCTCGGGATGAGGGTCGCCCGCACGTTGCGCAGGAAGAGGAAGATGACGCCCACCACGAGGACGAGCGTGAGGAGGAGCGTGAACTTCACGTCCCGCACCGACGCCTGGATGGGCACGGAGCGGTCGAAGAGGACCTCCGCCGAGACGGAGGCGGGCAGCTGCTTGCGCATCTGCGGGAGGAGCGCCTTCACGCCGGCGGAGACCGCGACGGTGTTCGTGCCGGGCTGGCGCTGGATGGCGAGCACGATGGTGCGGTCCATCCCCGCGCGCGTCGCGTACCACGCCGCGGTCTTGTCGTTCTCGACGCTGTCCAGCGCCCGGCCCACCTCGCTGAGCCGCACCGGCGAGCCGTTCCGCCAGGCCACCACCACCGGCCCGTACTGGGCGGCGTCCGTGAGCTGGCCGGTCGCCTGCACCGTGGTGGCGCGGTGCGGCCCCTGCAGCGTGCCGGTCGGCAGGTTCACGTTCGCGGCCGACACGGCCGCCGACACCTCGTCGATCCCGAGGCCGCGGCTCGTGAGCTGCAGCGGATCGAGCTGGATGCGCACCGCGTACTTCTGCGAGCCGAACACGAGCACCTGCGCGACCCCGGACACGCTGGAGATCCGCTGCGCCATGAGGGTCTCGCCGTACTCGTCGAGCTGCGAGAGCGGCAGCGTCGGGGAGGTGAGCGCGAGGTAGAGGATGGGCATGTCCGCCGGGTTCACCTTCTGGTACGTCGGCGGCGTCGGCAGGTCGGGCGGGAGCTGCCGGCCCGCCGCGGCGATCGCGGCCTGGACGTCCTGCGCGGCGGCGTCGAGATCGCGGGAGAGGTCGAACTGGAGCGTCACCTGCGTCGCGCCGAGGTAGGACGCCGAGTTCATGGCCGCGAGGCCGGCGATCGTGGAGAACTGCCGCTCGAGCGGGGTCGCGACGGAGGCCGCCATCGTCTCCGGGCTCGCGCCGGGGAGGTTCGCGGTCACCTGGATCGTCGGGAAGTCCACGTTCGGCAGATCGCTCACCGGCAGGAGCCGGTAGGCCGCTGCGCCGAAGGCGAGGATGCCGACCATGACGAGCGAGGTCATGACCGGCCGGCGGATGAAGGGGCCGGAGACGTTCACGGCGTCCTCGCCTGCGTCCGCGCCCCGGCCTCGCCGCCCGCCTGCGCGGCCTTCACCGCCACGCGCGCCTTCGGCACGAGCCCGAGCTGCCCGTCGATCACCACCCGCTCGCCGGGGCGGAGCCCGCTCGAGACCACGACCTCGCGCGCGGTCGCCTGCGCCACCACGACCGGGCGCTGCTCGACCGTGTCGTCCGGCCCCACCACGTAGACGTACGGCCCGGCCTGCCCGGAGACGATCGCCGCGGCGGGCGCCACGACCGCGCCCCGCTGCACGCCCAGCACGACCCGCGCGTCCACGAACTGCCCCGGCCAGAGCGCCTCGCCCGCGTTCTCGAAGGTCGCCTTGGCGAGGATCGTCCCGGCCGCGGGATCGACCGTGTTGTTCACGAACGAGAGCGTCCCCTGCTCCTGCTTGTCCGCGCGGCGCGCGATCACCCGCAGGCGGCCCACCCCCGCGCGCAGCGCGTCCACGTGCTGCTCCGGCACCGTGAACGAGACGTAGATGGGGCGCAGCTGGGTGATGACGACGAGCGGGTTCTGCTGGTTCGCCTGCACGACGTTGCCGCGCTGCACGAGCACCGCGCCGGTCCGGCCGGCGCTCGGCGCGTCGATGCGGCAGTGGACGAGGTCGAGCTCGGCCTTCCGCACCGCCGCCTCGAGGCCGGCCACGTCGGCCTGCATCGACGACGCGTTCGCGAGCGCGGCCTCGTACTGCTGCCGCGTCACGTACTCGCGCTTCACGAGCTCCGCGTAGCGCCGCGCGTCGGCGCGGGCGTTCGCGGCCTGGTCGCGCGCACGGACCACCGCCGCGCGCGCCTGGGCGAGCGCGGCCTCGTACGGGCGCGGATCGATCTGGAACAGGCGCTGCCCCTCGCGGACCTCGTCGCCCTCGCCGAAGAACACGCCGACGATCTCGCCCGTCACGAGCGGCCGGATGGAGACCGTGACGAAGGGCTGGACCGAGCCGACCGCCGCGAGCTCCTTCGGGACGTCCTCCTGCCGCGCCTCCGCCACCCGGACCGGCACCGGCGGGCGGGGCGCCGCCGCCGCGCGCTCCTTCGAGCCGCGGCCGCAGCCGGCCACGGCGACCGCCGAGATCGCGACCGCGATCGCGACCCCTCCCACCCGACGCCAGCCCCCTGCGCTGCTCCCGGCCATCCGCCGCCCTCTGCAGTGGGATCCCTAGCTCCCCTGCGGCCGGGTCGCCGCGCCGGGTCACTCGAAACCCAGAGGAGATAACCTCCGCTCGGGCGGCCGGAAAGATGAGGGGGCGGGGTACCGCCCGCCTGCGGTGAGGAGCCGCATCGAAAAAAAGATCACGGAGGGGGTGGCAACCGGGAGGGGCGTGACTAACGTGGCGAGGGGTTGGGGAACAAACGACCGGGCAGCCCGCGGAGGCGCGGGTGAAAGCGGCGAGACCCCACCACACGAACCCACGAAGGAGCGCGCAGATGCCTCACATCGAGATCGATACGCTCACCCCCATCGCGGCGAAGTACATGGACGGGAAGAGCCTGACCCCGGCCGAGCGCTCCGAGGTGCTGAGGATCGCCCAGGGCTTCGCGTGCAAGGACTCGGCGGCGGCCGCGAACGTGTCGCCGGAGACGATCCGGGCGCGCCGCAAGCGCATCTACCGCAAGGTCCACGTGGCCGGCGCCGCGGAGATCATCTCCGGCCTCCTCTCGATCTCGCTCCAGATGCTGGCGAGCGGCGAGAAGGTCGAGATGAAGCCGGCCGCCCCGGCCGCCCAGCCCGAGACGACCGCCGCCGCGCCGCTCGTCGCGGCGATGTAGCGTCCGTCCGCTCGCCCGCCCCCGGCCCGGAGGGCGGGCGAAGCGCGGTCTTCCGGGCGACTTGAGCGGGGCCTCGGGCGCGAGCGCCGGGTGGCGTAAGTTCGCGCCCGGTCGCGCCGCGATGTTGCCGCCACGCACGCGACGTCCGGGAGGAGGTCGCGGTGGCGCGCATCGCAGCCGTGCTCGCGATGATCGCGGCGTTCGGATCGCCGCGCGCGGCGACGTTCGCCCCGGGCGAGGAGACGCTGCTCGAGGTCCGCTTCCTGAGCTTCGTGGCGGGCGAGGCGCGCATCGCCGTCGGACGGCCGGAGGGGGTCATCTGGCCGGTGTTCTTCGAGGCGCGGACCCGAGGCATCGCCGGCCTCCTGGACCTGCGCGAGCACCTCGTCTCGTACTGGGACGCGCGGGCGCGCCTGCCGCGCGGCTCCGAGCTGCGCGCGTTCGAGGCGGGGGACCTGCACGTGGATCGCTCGCGCTTCGACCGCGGCCGCGGCGAGGCGACGTTCGTCCGGGAGCGGAAGGGCCGTCGCTCCGAGAAGCGGTTCCCGGTCGCAGCGGGCGCCCACGAGCTGTCGAGCGCGTTCCTGTGGCTCCGCCTCCAGCCGCTCGCGCCCGGCGAGCGCCACGCGCTCCCGGTCCTCTCCGGCTCCCGCCAGTTCACGCTCGTCGCCGAGGTGCGGGAGCGCGAGGAGGTCGCGGTGCCCGGGGGGAAGTTCCGCTGCGTGCGCGTGAGCGTGACCGCGCCGACCGGCGGACCCGGGTCGCCGCGGGGCGACATCTCCCTCTGGCTGACCGACGATCCCGCCCACGTGCTCGTCCGCGCGGAGATCCCGTTCTCGATCGGCCACGTCGTCGCGCTGCTCACCCGCTACGCGCCCGGGGACGTCGCCACCGGGGATGCGCGGATGGGAGGGGAGCCCCCCGCCCCGCGCCAGGCCGCGGCGACCGGCGCGCGGCCTCCCGCCGCGCTCACCCCCCGCGCGCCGGCTCCCGGCCCTTGACCGGCCGCGCGTCGCAGATGCGTCCCGTCGCGAGCTGGAGCGCGTCCGTCAGCGCGTCGACCGGCTGAGCACCCACGAGCCGGCGCAGCTCCCTCCCGGCGCCGTCGAGCACGAGGAACGTGGGGACCCCGCGGACCGCGTGACGGCGCGCGAGCGCGGCGCCCTCGGGCTCCTCGACGAGGCGGCGCCTCACGTGGGCGCCCGGGCAGCCGCGCTCTGCCTCGGCGACCACGGGCTCCATGCTCCGGCAGATCGGACAGCTGCGGCTCACGAGCTCGACGAGCGCGGGTCCGGACGCGGTCGGCGCC